>JAEYYQ010000060.1 GCA_023428365.1 Pseudomonadota bacterium
CCATCGGCTCGCCTTCCCTTCCCTAGACTTGGGCTCAGCGCCGAATTCTATGTCGGCCTTGGACCCTTTCGTCGACGAGCAGACCATACTCAACTCGCGGCGATCTGTCACGGAATCTTGATGGTCGGAGATTCAAAAAGAGACTGTTTCCTAATCGGCAAGTATCAGCGGCGTTTTTTGCACCCTGTGGGCACAGTCCGGCCGCCATTGCCTCGCTTTGCAGAACCGGGTATCCCCGCACGAATGCCGTGCGTTCAAATGGCTCGGCATGTGTCGTCCGGTGGTTCTTTCGCCATCCGTTAACCAAGTCTGGTCTTCGTCCCATGCGCCTGTCCCGCTATTTTCTGCCCGTCCTGCGTGAGACGCCCAAGGAGGCGGAAATCGTTTCGCATCAGCTGATGCTGCGCGCGGCCATGGTCCGGCAGGCTAGCGCTGGCATCTACTCATGGCTGCCGCTCGGCCTGAGGGTTCTGAAGAAGATCGAGAACATCGTGCGTGAGGAGCAGAACCGCTCCGGCGCCATCGAAGTTCTGATGCCGACTATCCAGTCCGCCGACCTGTGGCGCGAGTCCGGCCGCTACGAGGCGTACGGCAAGGAGATGCTGCGCATCCAGGATCGGCATGAGCGCGACATGCTCTACGGCCCGACCAACGAAGAGCAGATTACCCAGATCTTCAAGGAAAGCGTGAAGTCCTATAAGGACTTGCCGCGCAATCTCTATCACATCCAGTGGAAATTCCGCGACGAGATCCGGCCGCGCTTCGGCGTGATGCGCGGACGCGAATTCCTGATGAAGGATGCCTATTCGTTCGACCTGACGCCTGAGGCCGGACGCCACGCCTACAACCGGATGTTCGCGGCTTATCTGCGGACATTTGCCCGGCTCGGATTGCAATCGATTCCGATGGCTGCCGACACCGGCCCGATCGGCGGCGATCTCAGCCATGAGTTCATTATCCTGGCCGAAACCGGTGAAAGTCAGGTCTTCTGCCATAAGGATCTGATCGAGGGCGCGATCCCGCCTGCAGACACGGATTTCACTTCGGACCTGACCCCGATCGTCAAGGCGTGGACGTCACTTTATGCGGCCACGGATGAGAAGCACGACGCGTCGCGATTTGATGCCGAAGTGCCGAAGGACAAGCAGGTGTCCGCCCGCGGCATCGAAGTGGGCCATATCTTCTTCTTCGGCACCAAGTATTCGGAGCCGATGGGCTGCCGCGTGCAGGGGCCGGACGGTAATCTGGTTGCGCTGCAGATGGGGTCGTACGGCGTCGGCGTATCTCGGTTGGCAGGCGCGATTATCGAGGCCTGTCACGACGATGCCGGAATCGTCTGGCCAGTTCCGGTAGCTCCGTTCGAGGTGGGGCTGATCAATCTCAAGTCTGGCGATGCGGCAACCGACCAAGCCTGCGCCAGCGCCTACGACAAGCTCGTCAACGCGGGTATCGAGGTCTTGTACGACGACACCGATGAACGCGCGGGTGGCAAGTTCGCGACGATGGATCTGATTGGCTTGCCTTATCAGTTGATCGTCGGACCGAAGGGAGTGAAGGCTGGCGAGGCTGAACTCAAGGATCGCCGCAGTGGAGACCGTCAGTCGATCCCGATGGAGGCTGCTGTCGATCGCGTGATCGAGCTGGTCAAGGCGAACCGAATGCTGGCCTGACGTGTCATGTCAGCTGAGTGACATAGTTCTCAGCCATGCACGAGGCCATCTCGCACGAGTGCGAGAACAATAGAGTGGGAGGCAGGGCCGCAGATGCGCGCCCTGAAACGGGGACACTGCATGGCCGCACAGATCGATACCCGCCCCTTTGCGCCGTTTGAATGGATGTTGGCCCTGCGCTACCTGCGGGCGCGTCGCAAGGAAGGGTTTATCTCGGTCATTGCTGGCTTTTCGTTCGTCGGCATTTTACTCGGCGTGGCCACGCTGATCATCGTGATGGCCGTCATGAACGGCTTCCGCAATCAGCTGTTCGAGAAGATCCTCGGCGTGAACGGTCATGTCATTGCCTACAAGACGGCCGGAACAGGCCCCTTCAACGATTACGACGAGGTTGCGCGGCGCCTGAGCACGGCCAGCGGCGTCAAGGCGGTGGTGCCTTTGATCGAAGGGCAGGTCATGGTGTCCTCGGCGGTGCAGGCACTCGGCGGATTTGTCCGTGGCGTAACAGCGAAGGGGCTCGAAGGACTGCCGCTGGTGTCCGACAACATCATCGCCGGCAGCCTGGATGGTTTCGATGAGGGCACGGCCGTCGCTGTCGGCAGTCGCTTAGCCAGTTCGCTCGGCGTTCAGCTCGGTGATGCCATTACGCTCGTCTCACCGCGTGGCACCAGCACGCCGTTCGGGACCGCTCCGCGCAGCAAACCCTATCGGATTGCCGCCATCTTCGAGATGGGCATGGCCGAGTATGACCGCACGATGCTGTTCATGCCGTTGCAGGAGGCGCAGCGCTACTTCTCGCGCGGGCCGACTGTCGATGTGCTGGAGGTGATCGTCAACGATCCGCAGAGGATTGACGGTTATATCGCCGGGATGAAATCCGCGGTCGGGGAGGGCTATTCGTTCACCGACTGGCGGCAGCGCAATCAGACATTCTTCACTGTGCTGGAAGTCGAACGCACGGTGATGTTCATCATCCTGTCGCTGATCGTGCTGGTGGCGGCGCTCAACATTATCTCCGGCTTGATGATGCTGGTGAAAGACAAGGGACGCGACATCGCCATCCTGCGAACTATGGGGGCGACCAAGGGCGCGATCATGCGTGTCTTTCTGATCACGGGTGCGTCGATTGGAAT
>JAEYYQ010000077.1 GCA_023428365.1 Pseudomonadota bacterium
GTCTTGATGCTCTCCAGCGTATCGCCGAAAAAATCGAGCCTGACCGGAGTCGCCCGCCCCGGCGGGAACAGGTCAAGGATGCCACCACGAACCGCGAACTCGCCCGGCTCCATCACCGTACCGGTACGTACGAAGCCGCCAAGCTGCAGCCGCATCACCAGCCGGTTCATGTCTATGCGCTGGCCGGGCGCCACCTGACGAATGGCGAGCCGCATCCAATCGCGCGGCGGCACGCGCTGCAGGATGGAATTGACGGTTGTCAGCGCCAGCGTCGGATGGCGGCGGCCACCACTAAGCAGACGCGCCAGCGCCGTCATCCGCTTGGAAACGATCTCAGAATTCGGCCCGACACGGTCGTAAGGCACCGTGTCCCAGGCCGGAAATACGATCACCCGCACCTGCGGATCGAAGAAGCTCAACGCCGTCTGCAGGGCCTCGAGGCGGCGATCGTCGCGGGCGACGTGCATCACCAGCCCCGATCCGGACCCCGCCACCGCCTCACGCGCCAGACGCGCGAGCACCAGCGCATCGAGGCCCTCGGGCACTCCGGACAGGATCAGGTCATGTCGAGACAGCGTATCCATCGAATTCCCGTGCCCACCATCGGCGGCGGGCTCAAATTAAACAAGAAAACCTAGGCGAGGCCGTGAAACCTGCGCAAGACCGCGACGAGATCCTCGAACTCGCGGCCCTTCACCAGCTCAGGAGACGTGAGCCATTGGTGCAACTCCGGATCGGGCAGCGCAATGAAACGCTCGAAGTGACCGAGCGCTTCTGGGGTAATCTCCGGCAGAACGGCCTCGGCATAGCGCCCGAGAAACCAATCCATCTCTTTGGTTCCACGATGGTTCGCGCGATAGGCCGCTCGCCGCCGCCGCGTGTCGAGGTCATCGACTGCCATCAAACCGGATCCTTGCCGCTTTGGATATCCCTGCGGGCGCCTTGACGCTTGCCGCCCCTGCCGCCAACGTGCAGCGCCAGAGGCGTGATATAGCGCCAGCGCCGCTCAGCGCAAAGGGTTACGTCAGCTTGTGACGCGGGTGAGCCAAGGGGACCGAGTACCACGCCATGCGCCCGACTGCGCTGACACCGTTGTTCGCTTCGGCTGAGACGCTCTCCGGCGTCGGCCCGCGCGTGCTGGTGTTCCTGCGCAAAGCCTTGCGCCTGCCCCCCGGCGTTACCGAACCGCGCATCGTCGATCTGCTGTGGCATACGCCGACCGGTGTCATCGACCGGCGCGCGGAACCCACCGTCGCGGATGCGGTTCCTGGCACCATTGCGACGTTCGCAGTGCGAGTCCTCAAGCACAAGCCGCCGCCACGCGGAAATATGAAGGCGCCTTACAAAGTCTCCTGCGAGGACGACACCGGCCGCATCGATCTCGTGTTCTTCCATGCCGAGCGCAAATTCGTGGAGCGGCAGCTTCCGGTTGGCGAAATTCGCTACATCTCGGGCCGGGTCGAGCGCTATAGCGATACGTTGCAGATGGCACATCCCGACTACATCGTCGGCCCGGATGCGCGTTCCGACTTGCCGATGCTCGAGCCGGTGCATCCTCTGACGGCCGGTCTGTCAGGCAAAATTCTGATCAAGCTGATGCGTCAGGCCGTTGAACGCATGCCGGATCTGCCGGAGTGGCAGGAGCCACGCTGGCTGACGAGCCGCAACTGGCCCTCGGCGCGCGACGCAGTGCTCCGTCTCCACAAGCCACAGGATACGGACGACATCTCGGCCGCTTCCGCCCCTTGGCAGCGGTTGGCCTATGACGAACTGCTCGCGGGGCAAGTTGCATTGACCCTGGTGCGGCAGAGCTTCAAGGCCCAACGCGGGCGCGCCATTGTCGGTGACGGACGCATCCGCCGCGCGCTGACGGCCGCCCTGCCCTTCGCGCTGACCAACTCCCAGCAGCAGGCGCTGCGCGATATCGAAACCGACATGAAGACCCCGCAGCGGATGTTAAGGCTGCTGCAGGGTGACGTCGGCTCGGGCAAAACCGCCGTGGCGCTGATGTCGATGGCGATTGCCGTGGAAGACGGCGCGCAGGCCGCACTCATGGCACCGACAGAAGTTCTCGCCCGACAGCATGTTGAAACCATCTTCCCGCTGGCCGAGAAGGCCGGGCTACGCGTCGGGCTGCTGACCGGCCGCGAAAAAGGCAAGCCGCGCGCCGAAGTGCTCAAGCGGCTGGCCTCGGGCGAAATCGACATCCTGATCGGCACTCACGCGCTGTTCCAGGAGGACGTGGTGTTTCGCGATCTGGCGTTCGCGGTGATCGACGAACAGCACCGTTTCGGCGTGCATCAGCGGCTGGCCTTGCAGTCCAAGGGCGGCACTGGCGTCGCCGACGTGCTGGTCATGACCGCAACGCCGATCCCGCGCACGCTGCTGATGACGCACTACGGCGACCTGGACGTCTCGCGGCTGACCGAAAAGCCGCCGGGACGCAAGCCGATCAAAACCACGATGCCGCCCGTCGGCCGGATGGAAGATGTCATCGAGGGGCTGAAACGGCAGATCACCCAAGGTGCGCAGATCTATTGGGTGTGCCCGCTGATCGAAAGCTCCGACAAGTCCGAGCTGGCCGCTGCCGAGGAACGCGCGGCGCATCTCACCCAGATCTTCGGCCAAACCGTGGGACTGCTGCACGGCGCGATGTCAGGCGCCGCCAAGGACAAGACCATGGCCGCCTTCGCCGAGGGCCAGCTCAACATCCTGGTCGCGACGACGGTGATCGAGGTGGGCGTCAACGTACCGAACGCCAATATCATGGTGATCGAGCACGCCGAGCGGTTCGGGCTGGCGCAGCTTCACCAGTTGCGCGGGCGGGTCGGCCGTGGCGATCGACAATCCTACTGCCTGCTGCTGCACGCCGAGCCGCTGGGCGAAACCGCCGGAAAGCGCCTCGCCATGATGTGCGAAACTGAGGACGGCTTCCTGATTGCGGAAAAGGATCTGGAACTGCGCGGCGGCGGCGAAGTGCTAGGTGCGCGTCAAAGCGGCATGCCGGAGTATCGCGTCGCCAACGTCCCGAATTTCGAGACGCTACTGGCCGCTGCGCGCGACGATGCCAAGCTGCTGCTGCACGAGGATCCCGACCTCACCAGCCCACGCGGCCAAGCAATCCGGACGCTGCTGTATCTGTTCGAGTGCGATGAGGCTGTGCGGCTGTTCCGGGCCGCGTAGACATCCCCAACCGTCATTTCCGCGTAGGCGGAAATCCAGACCTCTGGTCGACTCAAAGGAGATGCGTCTGGATGCCCGCCGCCGCGGGCATGACGGTCGGAAAGAAGACGCGGCGTGCGCCTGTTCCGGACGGCATGACGGTGAGCGACATTCTTCGCGGCCCTAGGTCCCGGATCGCGCTGCGCGCGTCCGGGATGACAAGCAGTGAAACTGTCATCCCGGCCGGAGCGCAAAGCGCGGAGAGCCGGGACCCAGGGTCCAACTCTCAACGCTCATTCTAAACTTTGCGATATCCGGATGCGCTCAGTGAATAGCGCCCCTTCAATCGAACGACACCTTCGAGCTGCGTTGTTTCTTGACCTGGCCGCGGCGCTCCTTGCCTTCCAGCCGCCGCTCCTTTGAAGCCCGCGTCGGACGGGTCGCGACGCGGTATTTCGGGACGACGGTGGCCTCGCGCAGCAGCTCCACCAATCGCTCGCGGGCATCGGAGCGGTTCATATCCTGCGTGCGGTGGCGGTCGGCGCGGATGACGAGCACGCTGTCCTTGGTCAGCCGCCGCCCGGCCAATCGACGCAACCGTGCCCGCACCGCAGGCGGCAGGTTCGGGCTCGCCTCGACGTTGAAGCGCAGCTCCACCGCCGTCGAAACCTTGTTGACGTTCTGGCCGCCCGGCCCTGCCGCGCGAATGAACTGTTCCTCGAGTTCGCTCTCGGGAATGCTGATCGTATCGGTCACACGCAGCATCGTATGCTCCTGCGGGCCACTGTCGCGCGCCCTCTGTGCCTCCCGTGTGGCGCGAATCCGACTATCGGACAAGCGTCCTGCGATACAGTAATGCTTGCACTCCACAGCATGGCTTGGCATCACCCCCATTCCATCACAACGGCAGGCCCTTCAGCACGTGCCACCACAACCATCGACAGCGCGAGGCAAGTCGCGCGAGCCGACATTTCTGCGCGACCTTCAGTACCGGCTGGAGTATGCGCTGCTGCGCACGATCGTGGGCATGATCCGCGCGATGCCGCTCGATACCGCTGTGTCCTTCTCCGCCCGCTGGTGGCGGCGGCTGGCCCCCCGCGTCTCCCCCAAGCGGCATGAGCGGGCGCTGGCCAATCTGGCGATCGCCTTCCCGGAAAAGACCGCCGAAGAGCGCCTTGCCATCTGTATGGCTCATTGGGAAAATCTCGGACGCGTCATGGCCGAGACGATGCAAATCGATCGCATCATCAACGAGCCGGACCGCATCGAAATCGAAAGCGCCGCAATCTTCCAACGCTACAAGGACAAGCTGGGTCCGGCGATTGGCGTATCCTTGCACATGGGCAATTGGGAGCTCGCCATCTGGCCGCTGGTCGCGGCGGGCGCCAATCCGGCTGCGGTGTATCGCTCGGTGAACAATCCGTACGTCGATCGCTATCTGCGTGAGCAACGCAAAGACCTGTATCCTGGCGGCCTGCTGGGCCGCGGAAAGGTTGATGGCGACCATGGCGAAAGCCAGCGCACCGCGCGGCTGATCACCGATTATGTCCGTCAAGGCGGCCGGCTAGGTCTCGTCTGCGACCTCTACGATCGCACGGGCATCCCGGTGCCCTTCTTCGGCAAGGACGCTCGGACTCAGGCGATTGCCGCGATGATCGGCCGCCGTGTCGGCGCGCGCGTCTGGATGGCGCGATGCCTCCGCGTCGGGACCGAAAGCCGCTTTCGCGTTCAGCTTAGGGAGCTGAAAATCCCCCGTTCTGCCAATCAGTCGAATGACGTCCGTGCCGCAATGTGCGACATGCAGCAACAATTCGAGGAATGGGTTCGGGAAGCACCGGAACAGTGGATGTGGTCCAATCGGCGTTGGAGCTAGACTGCGGCAACGCGCGCATCCTGCGCCGGTCCGCATTCAATTACCCTTGGAGGTGTAATGCCTGCCACACGTACACCCGCTGGTTTTTATAAGCCGCTCGCCATTGGCGCACCTGAACCGCTCCGCCGGCTTCCTGTCCGCCTGGAGCGGATGATCCATTTCGTGCCGCCGCACAACGCCAAGATCCGCGCTCGCCTCGCCGACGTGATCGGTCAGGTCGACGTCGTGCTGGGCAATCTGGAAGACGCCATCGCCGCCGAGGACAAAGAGGCCGGCCGGCGCGGCTTCATCGAGATGGCGAACGAGCATGATTTCGGCGCAACCGGGCTTTGGACCCGCATCAATGCGCTCAACTCGCCATGGGCGCTCGATGACATCACCGAGATTGTCTCGCATGTCGGGGCAAAGCTCGATGTGATCATGCTGCCTAAGGTCGATGGGCCCTGGGACGTCCACTATCTCGATCAGCTGTTGGCACAGCTCGAAGCCCGCCACAAACTGCCCAAGCCGATCCTCATCCACGCCATTCTCGAGACCGCCGAGGGCGTCTCGAACGTCGAGGAGATCGCCGCCGCCAGTCCGCGTATGCACGGCATGAGCCTCGGCCCGGCGGACCTTGCAGCCTCGCGCGGCATGAAAACCACGCGCGTCGGCGGTGGGCATCCGTCCTACGGCGTGCTGGCCGATGCTGCTTCCGGCGGCGCACCTCGGACGCTGTTCCAGCAAGATCTCTGGCATTACACCGTCGCGAAAATGGTCGATGCCTGCCAGCGCAACGGTATCCGTCCCTTTTATGGACCGTTCGGCGATTTTTCCGATGACGACGCCTGCGAAAGCCAGTTCCGCAACGCCTTCCTGATGGGCTGCGCCGGAGCGTGGTCGCTTCATCCCAAGCAGATTGCGATCGCCAAGCGCGTATTCAGCCCGGACCCAGCGGAAGTCGCCATGGCCCGTCGCATTCTCGACGCGATGCCGGATGGCACCGGCGCCGTTATGATCGATGGCAAGATGCAGGACGATGCCACCTGGAAGCAGGCGAAAGTGATTGTAGACCTGGCAGAACTCGTCGCAGCCAAAGACCCGGAGCGGGCTGCGGCTTACGCGTTTTGAAACTCAATGTGAGGTTGCTGCAACAGCAGGGGGGATGAGTTATGCGTTATGGTGGCCCGGATGTTCGGGCTCAGGTCGCCGGTATTGATTTCTCTGGGGCCGAGACCAGAGACGACGCGATCGGTTCCGAAATGAACAAAATCCGTCTGGCGAAGTATGCGATCGGTCAAGTGGTTCGCCACCGCTTCTATCCGTTCCGTGGGGTGGTGTTCGATATCGACCCCGTGTTCGACAACACCGAGGAATGGTGGCAGTCGATCCCCGAGGATATTCGTCCGCGCAAGGATCAGCCCTTCTACCATCTGCTGGCCGAGAACGCGGAGACGGAATACGTCGCCTATGTTTCGGAGCAGAACTTGCTGCCGGATGACAGCGGCACCCCACTGCGGCATCCTAAAGTGCTGGAACTGTTTTCAGAAACCGAGAACGGCGAGTATCAGGCGACGTTCGTGCAGGAGCACTGAACACGGTCGGCACCGCCGCCTGTTTGCCTGATTGGTCTGTCGGAAAACACAGAAGCCGCCCGAAGAGGCGGCTTCTGTCATTTCGGCGACGAGCCTCCCGTTACTTCTTGGCGGGAGGAGCATCCTTCTTCTGATCGGCCGCCTGCTTTTGCATCTGCTCCTGGCGCTGCTTGAATGCCTCAGCCTGACGCTGGCGGATCTGCTGCATCAGCTGTCCGCGGGCCTGAGCATAAGCCTCGTTGTCAACCGGAGCGCCGGCGTGAGCCGCCGAGAACCCAGTCAACGGCACCGGGAAAGCAATCGGCTGCGCATTGGCATTGATGGCGAGAATCATCAGACCGCCACCGGTCTTCATCGAGTCGACCAGTTCCTTCGGCGCCTCGACCTCGGCGGTGCAGCCGGCCGGATGGCAGAGCGAGAACTTCAGATCGATCGGCTTCAGCGACGTCTCATCGATCTTTTCGTTCTTCTGCGCCTTTTCCCACTGGTCCTTGGTGTAGACCGCAGCCTTGACGCCCGGCGGGAGGGCCATGCCCAGCGGCACCATGATCATCAGGTGGTTGTTGGGCGTGCCTTCCACGTCACGGATCGCGGCCGACACCAGTACCGTGCCGGTGTTGCCATCTAGGCGCTCGTGATGGGTCAGGCAGATGTTCTTCTCTTCCTTGACTTCCTTGCCATCCTTGCCGCGCGACGCCAGCTCGGCCTTCTCGCAAAGCTTCACCCAAGCGCTCTGTTCCGCAGGTGCAGCCTGTTTACCCTTGGCATCCTTGGCAGCAGGCGCTCCCTTGGCAGGCGGTTTCTGTTGAGCAAACGAAGGCGCGACGTAAGCCGCCTGAACACCAAGCAACATTACAGCGCCTACCAGCGCCCGGGCAGCGCCAGCGGCGCGCCAACCTGAATATGCCATCGTCTGATCCCGACCCTTTCGTTGCCGAGCGGATACAGCCCGCCCACCCCTCGACGCCTGCGTATGAAACACGCCGGTCCGTCACTTAACCGCTTGGGACGCGTGCATGCCGGGGACTAAGGCCGCGATTGCGGCAATCCCGTGGCCAGTTCCTAATGCGTCCTGTGCATGCAGATCAACCTACAGATACGCGTGGCATAGTCGCAACGTCGCACGACGAAGTTATGGTCATTCTGCATCGTGATTGTGATAAAGCCTGCAAATCGCACCAGCTCCAAGGCGAGTTGTCCCCAAACGTCCCGAAGAAGGTGCCAAGCCATTCAGATGCCTTTGAAAATCGCATCCACCCTGGTTGCCATGGCGGCGGCCTTGATGCTCGTTCCCGGACTTTCCAACGCCGCCGAGCGTCATGGCATCGCCATGCACGGCGAACCCGCCCTGCCGCCAGACTTCAGCCATCTGCCCTATGCAGATCCAGGCGCACCCAAGGGCGGGCGCCTCAGGCTGGGAGCGTTGGGCACTTTCGACAGCCTAAATCCCTTTATCTTCAAGGGCGTCACGCCCTCGGGTCTGCGCGAGTACGTCTATGAGAGCCTCATGGCCCGCTCGCAGGATGAGCCCTTCACGCTGTACGGGCTGATCGCCGGCAGCATCGACATGCCGGACGACCGCAGTTCGATCACGTTCAATCTGCGCCCGGAAGCGCGCTTTTCCGACGGCACCCCGATCACGCCAGCCGACGTGATCCACTCCCATGCCCTGCTGAAGGAAAAAGGCTGGCCGTATCATCGCTCCTACTATTCGAAAGTCGCGAAGGCCGAGCAAGTCGGCGAGCATTCGGTCCGGTTCACGTTCACGGATGTCGGAGACCGCGAAATCCCGCTGATCCTCGGCCTCATGCCGATCCTGCCACGCCACATCATGACCGAGGAGCGGTTCGACCGAACCAGCCTCGAACCGCCGGTCGGAAGTGGCCCCTATACGGTCGCTGCCGTCGATCCTGGCCGCACTTTCACCCTGCGCCGCAATCCGGATTATTGGGGCAAGGATCTGCCGATTACGCGCGGCCGCTTCAACTTCGACGAAATCCGCTATGAATTCTTCCGCGATGCGGCGAGCCTGTTCGAAGCCTTCAAAGCCGGTCAGGTCGACGCGCGCGCCGAGGATGATCCTGGCCGCTGGGCGGAGGGCTACGATTTTCCGGCGGTCGCCGATGGCCGTGTGATCAAGCGAGAATTCGCGACCGGAACGCCTGCAGGCATGTCGGCACTGGTGTTCAACACGCGCAGGCCGGTGTTTGCCGATCAGAGGGTACGCCGCGCGCTCGCCCTGCTGTTCGATGCCGAATGGATCAATCGCAATCTGTTCCACGGCCTCTACACGCGCACGGACAGCTATTTCTCGCGTTCGCAGCTGGCATCCACCGGGCGTGTGGCATCAGAGGCCGAGCGGAAATTGCTGGCGCCCTTCCCAGGAGCTGTATTGCCCGAGGTGATGGAGGGACGCGCGCGTCTCCCGGAAAGCGACGGATCTGGCAACAACCGCTCTGCGCAGCGCGAAGCTTTCGAGTTGCTGAAAAAAGCAGGTTACGAGCTGGACGGGCGGCGGCTGATCAACACCAAGACTGGCGCTCCGCTGGCGTTCGAATTTCTCGCTTCGACGCGGGCGCAAGAGCGGCTGATGCTGAGCTACGCCAAAATGCTGGAGCGCCTCGGTATTCAGGTGACGATCCGGCAAGTCGATTCCGCACAATATTGGTCGCGCCTGAAATCCTTCGACTTCGACATGATCCAGTGGAATTGGGGATCGTCGCTGTCTCCCGGCAATGAACAGATCAACCGCTGGTCGTCACGCGCCGCCGATATCGAAGGCAGTCTCAATTACCCTGGTGTGCGTAGTGAAGCCGCCGATGCGATGATCGCGGCCATGCTGGCGGCGATGACGTATGAAGACCTGACCACTGCGGTGCGGGCGTTCGACCGCGTCCTGCTGTCCGGCGATTACGTCATTCCTCTCTTCTACATTCCGAAACAGTGGATGGCCTATTGGGCGCACTTGCGCGCGCCTGGACGAACCGCATTGCTGGGAACCGATTTCGATACGTGGTGGTCCGCCGGAGATCCGTGAGTGACAGCGAGTTCGCCGGTGCAGGGTTATCGTGGAGAACGTCCTCCAACTCGTTTCAACATGGCAGCCTATGCCATTGGGCGAGCTGCAACGCACACACCGGATAAGGTTGCGCTCATCGTCGTGTCCGATCCGGACCAACCGCCGGCCGAGGTTTGGACCTTCGCTGAAATCGAAACAGCCGTCTTGTCCATTGCTGGCGCGTTGCAAGCAGAAGGTTTAGCACCCGGCGCGCGGCTGATGATCAGGCTCGAGAACACCAGCACCTATGCGTTGTTGTTCTTCGGTGCCATTGCCGGAGGTTTCGTACCGCTTCCGGTCTCGACATTGCTCACGACGGACGAATTCGACTTCCTCCTCTGCGACAGTGGCGCGGCGGCCGTCGCCCTTGCCGACGATTTCAAACCCGCGTCGTTGCCCGATCATGTGCTGGTTTTGCCGAGCGATCGCGTGCAGACGATGACGAAACATTCGGTTCGCGCATCGTACGCGGACACAGCTGCCGATGATCCCGCCTATCTGATCTACACCTCCGGCACCACCTCGCGACCGAAGGGTGTCGTTCACGGTCATCGCGCCGTCTGGGGACGACGGCCGATGTATCAGGGCTGGTACGGAATGACCGAGGCGGATCGCGTGCTGCACGCGGGCGCCTTCAATTGGACGTACACGCTGGGCACCGGCCTCACCGATCCATGGGCCAATGGTGCAACGGCGATCGTCTACACCGGTCCCAAGGATCCCACTGTTTGGCCCCGCCTGATCGCATCATCGCAAGCAACGATTTTCGCGGCGGTGCCTTCGCTCTATCGTCAGATCTTGCGCTACACCGACGTCAACTCCGCCTCGCTCGGCGTTCTGCGCCACGGGCTCACCGCTGGAGAAACGCCGCCGCCCGGACTGTTCGAGGATTGGCGCGCGCGCACCGACCGCGAGTTGTATGAGGCGCTCGGCATGAGCGAGATCTCGACTTACGTATCGTCATCGCCGACGGTTCCGCGCATATCCGGCACGGTCGGCAAACCGCAAGCCGGCCGCTGCGTCGCCATTCTCCCGGTCGAAGGCAGCAATGATCCGCTGCCAGCCGGTGATGAGGGTTTGCTCGCGGTGCATCGCTCCGATCCCGGAATGATGCTCGGCTATTGGAACCGGCCGGCCGAAGAAGCTGAAGTTTTCCGTGATGACTGGTTCGTCGGCGGCGATCTCGCCAGCATGGATGCCGACGGTTACGTCACTCACCTTGGCCGCGCCAACGACATCATGAAGGCTCTCGGCTATCGCGTCGCGCCGCAAGAAGTGGAAGCGGTTCTCGCCGCCTATCCCGGTGTCGCTGAAGTCGCCTGCGCTGAAATCCAGGTGCGGGCCGATGTATCGGTGATCGGAGCGTTCATCGTTTTACGCGATGGCGTTGCCCGCGATGCCGATGCGATCAAGCACTTTGCCAGCGAACGGCACGCCCCCTACAAATGTCCGCGAGAGATCGTATTCGTCGATACGTTGCCCCGGACAGCCAACGGGAAGCTCCGCCGCGGCGATCTCAAGGCATGGCGTCCTGCCACGGCTAGAACGCAGTAAGCCTCAATGGAAGTTCACAGCTTCGTCCATGATCGGAGACTGAAAGCAATTTATGATCGAACGATTTGAAATCCGCATTCTGAGCCCCCGAGATATCCACCTGATGCGGGGCATGCTCGGGATGTTTGCCAAAGCGTTCGAAGAGTCCGAGACGTATTTGGGCAATCAGCCTGCCGACGGATATTTGTCCAATCTTCTCGGAAAAAGCCATTTCATCGCCATTGCTGCAACGGCAGACGATGCCATCGTCGGTGGTTTGGTCGCGTACGAACTGGATAAGTTCGAACAGGATCGGCGTGAGATTTATATCTACGACCTCGCGGTCGATGAAGCACACCGGCGGCGTGGCATCGCGACGGCGTTAATCAATGCATTGCGGGAAAATGCCGTTCAGCGCGATGCGTATGTCATATTTGTGCAAGCCGATCTCGTGGATGCGCCCGCAATTGCCCTCTACGATAAACTCGGGGTGATTGAGACTGCGCACCACTTCGACATCACCCCGCGCACAATTCGCGATCGCAATGAGTGATCCACTCATGGCGATTGACTGTCGAAAACTATAATTGAACTAAGACATTAGGGAGAAACCGCACGTGACGCTCAAGGCAGAACCACTTACCGCAGAGGCCTTCGCTCCTTACGGCGATGTCCTGGTTGCGCCAGCTTCAGGCCGCACGGACTTCGGCGAGACGCTGGTCACTCTGCGCCCTCATGCGCGTCCGAGCCTGGCGATTGCGCTGGTCCCGCCAACGGAGGGAGTAACGCTCAACGCCACGCGGATGGAGCGTCACGAGTTCACATCCCAGAGCTTCATTCCTCTCGACGTCTCACGCTATCTGATCTTCGTTGCGCCGAAGACGGCAGAGGGCAAGCCAGACATTGCCAAGGCGCGCGCCTTCATCGCCGGTCCGGGCCAGGGCATCACATACCGTCATGATACGTGGCATCATCCAATGGTGACGCTCGACAGGCCGGCGC
>JAEYYQ010000119.1 GCA_023428365.1 Pseudomonadota bacterium
GAAAGCCCATCATTCATGGCCTCCGATGTCGAAGTCCGGCAACCCCGGCCCGATGACCTTCCGCAAATCTTCGACTTGCATGCACGCGTTTTCGGCCCGGGTCGCTTTACCCGTACGGCCTACCGCATCCGCGAAGGAACGCCGCTGATCTCGCCGTACTGCCTTCTGGCCAGGATCGACGGCGCGCTGGTGGCTGCGATCCGGTTCACTAACGTCACAATCGGCGGGCAAGACAAAGCGTTGCTGCTCGGCCCTCTGGCCGTCGAGCCGCAATGGGCGGGCCAGGGTTATGGCCGACGCCTCATCGCCTCAGGATTGGCGATGGCGAAAGCCGACGGCGTCCGCTTGTCCGTCCTCGTCGGTGATATGGCCTACTATCAGCGTTTCGGCTTCGTCCGCGTGCCGCCTGGGCAGATTCGTCTTCCTGGTCCCGCGGACCCGGCACGAATTCTCGTCTGCGAGCTGGATCCCGGCGCGCTGACCAGTTTTCGAGGTCTGGTCAGCGCCGCCTGATCAATCCGCGAAGGGATCACGCATCAGGATCGTGTCGTCGCGCTCCGGGCTCGTAGACAGCAGCGTCACCGGGCACTCGATCAGTTCTTCGATGGTGCGAACATACTTGACGGCCTGGGCCGGCAGCTCCGCCCAGGAGCGAGCGCCGCGCGTCGACTCTGACCATCCCTCGAACGTTTCGTAGATCGGCTGAACGCGGGCCTGCGCATTGTGGCCAGCAGGCAGGCGGTCGATCCGCTCGCCATCGAGCATGTAGCCGGTGCAGACTTTCAACTCGTCGAAACCGTCGAGAACGTCGAGCTTCGTCAGCGCGATGCCATCGATGCCGGACACCTTCGTCACCTGTCGGACAAGGCAGGCATCGAACCAGCCGCAACGCCGTTTGCGCCCGGTCACAGTCCCGAATTCATGGCCACGGCGACCGATTTCATCACCAAGTTCGTCGGTCAGTTCAGTCGGAAACGGTCCAGATCCGACGCGCGTGGTGTACGCCTTCGCGATCCCGAGCACGTAACCGATCGATCCTGGTCCGACGCCGGAGCCGGTCGCCGCCTGCGCCGCGACGGTGTTCGATGACGTCACGAATGGATAGGTTCCGTGGTCGATATCCAGCAGCGTGCCCTGCGCGCCCTCGAACAGGATGCGCTTTCCCGCTTTGCGCTTTTGATCGAGCAGTTCCCACGTGACATCCATGTAGGGCAAGATTTTCGGCGCAATCAGCGTCAATTCGGCGAGCAGTGCTTCTTTGGAAATCTCCGGCTGGCCAAGGCCTTTGCGCAGCGCATTGTGGTGAACCAGAATGCGATCGACCTTGGCACCCAGGGTATCGAGGTTCTTGAGATCCTGGACGCGGATCGCACGACGCCCAACCTTGTCTTCATAGGCAGGCCCGATGCCGCGACCGGTCGTCCCGATGCGTCCATCGCCGGCCGCGCCCTCGCGAATCTGGTCCAATTCCCGGTGCAACGGCAGGATCAGCGTGGCGTTTTCCGCGACGCGCAGGTTCTCGCGCGACACGGACACGCCCTGGGCTTTCAACCGCTCGATCTCTTCGGCCAGCGCCCACGGATCGACGACCACGCCGTTGCCGATCACACCAAGCTTGCCCGGACGTACGACACCCGACGGCAGCAGCGACAGCTTGTAGGTCTGCCCCCCGATGACCAGCGTATGGCCGGCATTATGACCGCCCTGGAAGCGTACGACGACGTCAGCTCGTTCCGAGAGCCAGTCAACGATCTTGCCTTTGCCTTCGTCGCCCCATTGGGCGCCGACCACGACGACGTTCGCCATCTTCCATTCCCGCTCAAAAATCGACCCCGGCTACGCACCGGGGTCCGTCAGCGAAACACTATCATCATTGACCCGCAGCACCACCCGCCTGCGACGAGGGGATGCGGGTAAAGCCCCGGAAATTATCCGCGGCCGACGAACGGCATCTTGGTCGCCATGATCGTCATGAACTGGACGTTGGCATCGAGCGGCAGACCGGCCATGTAGGCCACAGCCTTGCCGACATGCTCGACATCCATCACGGCTTCAGGCGCCGTGGTGCCGTTGGCCTGAGGCACACCGGCCTTCATGCGACCGCCCATGGCGGTGTCCGCATTGCCGACGTCGATCTGGCTGCAGGCGATATCGTTCTTGCGGCCATCCAGCGAAATGCACTTCGTCAGGCCGGTGATGGCATGCTTTGTGGACGTATAGGCCACCGAATTCGGACGCGGGGCGTGCGCCGAGATCGAGCCGTTGTTAATGATGCGGCCGCCCTTGGGCGTCTGGTTCTTCATGATACGGATCGCCTCCTGCGCGCACAGGAACGAACCGGTGAGGTTAACGTCGACCACCTGCTTCCATTGCTCGACGCTCAGATCCTCCATCGGTATCGCGGGCGCGCCCATGCCGGCGTTGTTGAACAGTACGTCGAGACGGCCGAATTCCTTCACCGCAGCCTCGAAGCAGGCTTTGATCGACGCCGCATCAGACACATCGGTCGCGACCGCCAGCATATGTCCGCCGCCGGGCTGGGCCAGTGCAGCGGTCTTATCCAGTTCCTCCTTGCGGCGGCCGGCCAGGACCACATCGTAACCATCGCGCTGCAGCGCGAGTGCCGCCGACCGGCCAATACCGCTGCCCGCCCCGGTGACTAGGGCGACCTTATTCGTGCTCGTCATGACTGGCGTTCCTCTTTGCGCATACCCTTTGCCAGGGCCTGAACTTAGCGCCTACTGCAGAAAAGGCGACCCGTCCAGTATTTGCACTCCGCCGTCATCAGCACAGATGATTGAAGACAGGCGCCGGTGAGATGATCGGACGGGTAATTCCGTGCCTGACCAGCAGCGGGTCGGTTATTCCGCAAATGGCACGCGTCTGCGTGAGGGCAACCTCGGACACATCCAACATCACCACCACACATGAGACACCGCACCAGGTGAGCGGAAGTCCCAGCGGCTGGGGGTTCCAGCCAAGCTCAAGATACGCCGGCAGAAGCGCAACCGGCAGCAGGATCGTCAATTGCTCAATGTTTTCGGACAAACAGAACTCCTGCACTCCGATACGAATGAGCGTGATGAGTGTGTTGATGGCTTGCCCACCGCGCCTGTCTGACGCGACCACACAGCGTGAAAAATGATAGACGGAGGGAGAGCGGGGAAAATCATAGACACCGCTAAGTCCCGGGAATTCTTTCAACGGTGTCACCCGCGCAGTTGGCAACAGCCGAGCGCATCCGACCAGGCGGTCGTCGTTTTCTTCGATCACCAGCAGATAGATCGCATCGTGCGTATCGTAAACGTCGATCTCGCGACCGTCGGGGCTCCTAAACGTCTCCCAGCCTCGTTCAGTCACATACACATGATGGCGGAGACGAAAACTGGCCTCGAGGCTCTCGCGATAGAGGTGTCGGTTCTCGGCAGTCACGAGATGGATCGACGACCGCGGCGCCTTCCACAGCCCGGGATGGCCTTGAAGCGAAACCGTAATCTGTTCCGGCTCACGGGTCTGCATTTCAGTCTGGCGCCACTGCTGGCCCATTGTGACCGATCCATTTCTGGCCGCGATGTGAGCAGCGTTATGGGTCTATCTCGCCCCGCATGAAGGCCAGGCAGCCAGCCTCCATGATGTTTCTAGCGCCAAACCGCGCGCACACGGTGTGGGAAATCTCACACATCTCGCTGGCAGCAAAGCGGAGCGGAAAACGGCGAGAACCGGACCGGTTCTCAAACACTGCGTACCGCAACATGTCCCGCTGCGGTTCTGTCAGGCTGTCCGGCAAGCTCATCTGACGGATCGCGGCGCGCCGTCTCCAGATCGCGTAATGTGCGAAAACCGACATCATATGCAATCCGCGGCGGTCTCCGGCATCCAGCCGTGTCCGCCGCCCCGAAAGGCTAATTGCGCTCTGATCGGCGTCGATGCCAATCACCGGCACGACGAAGCCATCTTCCAGCCCGAACTCTGCAGCCTCTTTCATCACGCGCTGTTCGCGAGACGTGAGCGTGCGATCCCAGGTTGCCTCGGACCAGACAAAAGGCTCCGCCGTTCCTCGCGCATAGCGGACCAATGGATCATCGCGATAGAGGGCCGCAAGGTAGCGGTCGCGAAATCCACTTGGCCACGTTGCCACTAATTTCGCAGGGCGCCCCGAACTCGGCAGGTCACACACCGCCATGTTTTCGAAGCCGAGGTTCCGCGCGCGCCTCAAAAGAAGATCACAAATAGCCGTGTCGTCGTCCAACTCGACGACCTGCTCAATGAATTCCAGGGCGACCTTGGTGAATTCCCCTGTCACGCGGTCCTCCGGCGTTTTGAACGACATTAACTAGAGGCACTTATGAGCACAACTCGTTGTTGAAGCGGAAGTCAATGATGTCACTTGGCCCTGACGACACAATGCGCTAACGATTGTTAGCTAATATGGCGTCGACAGAACATGCCTTCGCCCAGCAAGGGGGACTTCATGAGCTACACGAGAGCCCTGCTTCTCGCGGGTTTCGCCTCTGCATGCGCCTTTTCTTCGATAACTTCCGCCGATGCCGGACCGCGTGAGCGGTACGCGCGGGCGTATGGTCCGATTGAAGGCTACGTAGTGGCCGAGAGCCGATTCGGTAATGGGAGCGTCACGGGACCGGTACGTCGCGGACGCTATACCTACGAAGTGCAGATGCCAGGGGGCACCTGGATCGAGTGCCGCCGCCTTTGCTCCGAAACGCTGCGCGTCGAGACCGTCGATTTCTGGGAGAACAAAGGCGGTGGACGCGACCGGATCGACAATGAATGCGGCGTGCTCGGCTGCCTGACCTGGAGCCGCAGCTTCTGGTGAGCCGCGCCGTCCTTTAGGCGACAGAATAAAAACCCGGGGCCTTACTGGCCCCGGTGTCATTTCTAGACCAGGAACGAGTTGCTGGCCCGCTCGGCGCCAAAACTGCTGGTCGGTCCGTGACCGCAGATGAATACGATGTCATCACCGAGCGGCAGTAACTTGGTTTTGATTGCGGAAATCAGGGCATCGTGGTCGCCGTAGGGAAAATCGGTACGACCGATCGAGCCCCGGAACAAAACATCTCCCACAAGTGCAAATCGCTGCGCGGCGTCGAAAAACACGACCGAACCAGGAGAATGTCCGGGGCAATGGAACACGTCGAACCGATGCCCGGCGACATCAACGGTATCGCCGTCATCTAACCAGCGGTCAGGCACGATCGGTTTCGCGTCGATGCCATACTTGCGGCCCTGGGCTTCGAGATCCTTGAGAAGAAACTCGTCAGCCCGGTGCGGTCCGATCACCTCGACGCCTAGTGCGCTGCGCAAATCAGCAGCCGCAGCGGCATGATCGATGTGTCCATGAGTCAGCAGAATCTTTTCGACCTGTATCCCGACCTCTTTGATCGCCGCCTTGATCTGATCGAGATCTCCACCCGGATCGACAACGACGCCAAGCTTGGTTTCATCATCCCAGACGAGACTGCAATTCTGCTGGAAAGGCGTAACCGGGATAATCGCTGCCTTCAGGCTGCGTCGCGCGCCACCACTTGCGTCTGCCGTCATGAGCTCCTGCCGACATTGGTTGCCTGGGTCGCCTCATAGCCGAGTGATGGCATGAGCTCCATCCCTTTTTGGGATCGCCGCCATCCTGGATCGCCCAGCCCTGCAGGAATTCAGAACAAACTGACCCAGAAAAACAAACAGAGGGCTTTAGGCCCTCCGTTTGAACTCCCCCGAAGCCTGAATTGTTTCAGGCCGCGACATTCTCGTCGTTGGGATCGCGCAGGACGTAGCCACGCCCCCACACCGTCTCGATGTAATGCTGACCGCCGGTTGCCATCTGCAATTTTTTGCGCAGCTTGCAGATGAAGACGTCGATGATCTTGAGCTCCGGCTCATCCATGCCGCCATAGAGATGGTTCAGGAACATCTCCTTGGTGAGCGTCGTCCCCTTGCGCAGGGACAGCAGCTCGAGCATCTGATATTCCTTGCCGGTGAGATGCACCCGCTGGCCATTGACCTCCACCGTCTTGGTGTCGAGGTTGACCTTGAGTTCACCCGTTTCGATGACCGACTGCGCATGGCCCTTAGACCGGCGCACGATGGCGTGAATGCGTGCGACCAGCTCATCCTTATGGAACGGCTTGGTCATGTAGTCGTCTGCGCCGAAGCCCAGACCACGAACCTTATCCTCGATACCAGCCATTCCCGAGAGGATCAGAATGGGCGTCCCGACCTTGCTGACACGCAAAGTCTTCAACACCTCATATCCGCTCATATCTGGCAAATTCAGATCCAGGAGAATAATGTCGTAGTCGTAGAGCTTGCCAAGATCCACGCCCTCTTCGCCGAGGTCAGTCGTATATACGTTGAACCCCTCCGACTGGAGCATCAGCTCGATGCTCTGCGCGGTCGCGCTATCGTCTTCGATCAGAAGGACCCTCATCCTATTCCTCTCTTCCAAGACCCGAGTGCCAACGGGTCCGCCGCCCCAATTTGAAGAGCACGCGTTCAAAACTTACCTAAATTATCGTTAGATATTTACACAAGAGAGGTTAACAAAGCCTAATCATGATTGCCGGATGGTAACCAACAGATCCGCCAAAACAA
>JAEYYQ010000132.1 GCA_023428365.1 Pseudomonadota bacterium
AATCGATGTACGGGCGGAAGTACATGGGCGTGGAGCGTTCGACGTTCCTGATCGATAAGACGGGACGGGTCGCCAAGGCATGGCGCAAGGTCAAGGTACCGAAGCACGCCCAAGCTGTTCTTGATGAGCTCCGCAATCTTT
The DNA here is from genome assembly GCA_023428365.1 of Pseudomonadota bacterium. GTDB lineage: Bacteria > Pseudomonadota > Alphaproteobacteria > Rhizobiales > Hyphomicrobiaceae > ZC4RG25. The sequence goes on from JAEYYQ010000132.1 coordinate 142, forward strand.
AAGAGTGATGGGAGCGCTACAGCTTCCGACAAAATTTTTGCACTGCGATGACCGCGTCTGCTGCGTGTGGTAGGTTCGTCATAGCGCATCAATGCTGATCGGGAGATATCCGCGCCGTTTTGCGGACATCCTTTGCCAGTAGCGATCCAAGTTAGAGTTGAGTGGGAGAGGGGTCTCAATGTTTACGAGTAGGAAGGGCGAGCGGGACGGCGTTACGGTTCCGGTGCCCGGCACGAACACGGCCCATGTTCCTGCTCCGCCACCTCAAACCCAGCGCGCACCGGTTCGATCCGGCGATCGGTCGTCGACATCCATGATCGGGGCAGACTTGGTCATCGTCGGCAACCTGATCTCCAACGGCCTCGTTCAAATCGACGGCGAAATTCAGGGTGACGTTCACGGCACCCACATCGTCGTCGGCGAATCCGCACGGATCACCGGCGGGATCGTGTCGGAAGAGGTCGTCGTACGCGGCACCGTGATGGGTTCGATCCGCGGCCGCAAAGTCATGCTGCAGTCGGACAGCAAGGTCGAGGGCGACATCTATCACAAGACCCTGGCCATCGAGCAGGGCGCGTATTTCGAGGGCAAATCGCGGCGCAGTGACGATCCGCTGGCCGGTGTCGAGCGTCCGGAACTGCCGCCCGCGGCTTGATCCGAGCGGCCCCAAGGCATCTCGAATTGTAAGGGCTATATCACTTCACCTCCCACGGCTGGATCGTCAGACGCGTCCCTCCGAGCGTTTCGAAGGTGCGCGTCCGGCACGTGAGAACGACCACCTGATGCACCACTGAAGCGGCGCGTAACGCCCCGAATATCGCTTCGATTCGGCTGTCGTCCGCATAGACCAGGGCGTCGTCCAAGATTAACGGCCCTGGCCAACCCGTGTCGGCCAGCAAACGAGCGAAGGCGAGCCGAACGAGCACGGCGATCTGCTCCTGGGTCCCCTTGCTTAACACCGCAATCTGCTCCGGCGTGGCGTCGCGGTGCAGGGTTTCGACTCCAAGGGCGCGATCCATGCCGATGCGTGCGCCGGGGAACACCATTTGCGCATAGTGTTCCAGCCTGCTCGTGACGGGGGCGAGATAAAGATCCCGCGACTGCTGCTCGACCTCTCCGATCACATCCAGTAGCAAGCCCAGCGCGTCGCGATCCGCTTCGAACTGAGCGACACGGGAATTCGCGATCGTCAGGTCTTCCTGAAGCGCGCGCACCCGCGCATCAACGCCATCGTGCATGTCGCGTTCAAGGTGCACCTCGAGCACCTTGATGCTCTGCTCCGTTGCCTTAATCTCCTCATTCAAGGACAGCTCAGCTTTGGCGGCGTCGGAGAGTTCGGCGTCCAGCGCTCGCATGCGAGTGTCATCGAGTGCCTTTTCCAACCACGCGCCACGCTCGACGACGACGGCATTAACGGCCTCGTCCGCCGCCAATCCATCGTCCTGGAGCGCTTTCAAACGGGGCCCGCGCTCTTCAACCGGCGGCAGCACATCTTCGAGTTCGGCGATGCGGCGGTCGCGTGCTGTACGTTCGGCTTCGCTGCGCGCCAGTATTTCCTGCGCGCGGGCCTGGGCGTGGCTAGCGTCTTCAAACTCCTGCTCCGCCCCATTGCGAGCACGCGTCAGACGGTCGACCTCGGCCTCAATGATGGGCCGTTCAGGGAGATCGGCGGCATCTTCGCCTTGAGCATCCACGTGCAGGCGCTGTTCTTCATCGACCAACGCCTCAATGCCGTTCGGTGCACGCGCGGCCAAAGCATCCGAAGCCTTCTGCAGCTCTCGTTCTCGCTCGCGCCGCGCTGCAAGCCGTTGCCGGGCTTCTTCCAGGTCCGCGACGTCAGCTCCCGCCAACAGCTCGGCAAACTTCCCTTTCAGGCGCTCCAACTCGGCGTGATCTGCCTGGGCGTTCTCGGACAGCGCTGGATCAATCGTGATCGTGCCGATACCGTCGATGTCAATGACCAGCGGACGTGCGGGCATCAGTTGCGCGCCGTCCTGCAATGCCTGGCCATCGGCGCGCATCCGTCCTGCGCCTCCGGCGGTGTAGGCAATGCGGACCTTCGGCAAGCTTGCGGAAATCCTGACCTCTAAAGCAGCCATCGCGCGCGCATTCTGCTCGGCTGTCGCAACCAGACTTTCCGTAATCGCCTCTGCGGCCAACTCGGCGCGAATATCCTCCCGCAGCCGGACCGCGCTCCGAGCCTCCGCCAAAAGCGTTTGGATCTGTGACAGCTTGAGACGCGCTTCACGGCGGCGGTCGGCGAGATCGCGCTGCTTTAAATGCTCCTGCTCGCGTTCGAGGGCCGCACGCAGGTCATCACGGGCTGTGCGCGCCGCCGTCGCGCGATGAATGGCTTGTTCGAGCGTTGCCCTGGCCTGCTCCTCAACCGAACGGCCATCATGGATAGCGTGCAGCAAGGCCTGCCACTGATCGAGCTGGCCAGTGAGGGTCTTGAGGTTCTGGCGAACCGCAGCCTGCCGCCCCGACGCGACTTTCAGGTTACCATCTGCAATCTGCAGGTTCTGGCGCGCGGCCTTGGCTTCCTCGCGTGCCGCCGTCAGGCGCTTCACGCGGTCCCGCCGCTCCGCGATGAGGGACGGAGCCGTGAGGTGCGCGTAACGCTCCTTCAGCCCCTGCATGGTGATAATGCGCTCTTCGGCCGCTTGTGCTGCGGCACACGCTGTATCGAACTGCTGCTGGACAGCATCCCTTTCGGCAAGAGCCTTCTTATAGTCGCCCGTCGCCCGTGCCTGCCCCGGCGTGACAATCAATTTGCGCTGCTGCTCGGCAAGGGCGCGAATGGCGCGCAGTTCCTGGCCGCCACTTGCTGTTTGCACCTCGCGCTCGATGGCAAGGCTGAGTGGCTCGCGGGCCGCGTCATCGTAACGGGCGGGCTCCAGTGTGCTGCTTTGTTCAAGCCACAGCAGGTTAATCAGCTTTTCCGCTCCGCCTTCCCCGATCAGATCGAGGGCCGCCTGATGTGCCTCGTCGGCACGTGCGACGACCTTTCCGGTATCGACATTGGTGAGCACCGCCTGCCGTTCGTTGAGGTACTGCTTGCGCAGACGCCACAGCGCACCGTCCGCTTCGAAATCCGCCTCGATCATTGGCGCGCCACCGCCATACGGTCGCAACCGCTGCAGATCCTTGGTATTGGCCGACTGCTTGGCCGTGAACAGCAGCCGCAATCCCTTCAACAGTGTCGATTTGCCGAGCTCGTTGTGCCCGGCCAGCACGTCGAGACCACCGGAGAAACCTTCCACGGCGACCGCTGTGGAAAAACAGCCGACTTCGCGCAGACGAATGGCGCGGATTTTCACGATGCGCCTCCCGTCTGGGTTTCGCGCGTCATCTGATAGAGTTTGCGCAGGGCCAGCGCGGCCGCCCCGGCGCGCCCACTGTTCTGATCCCGGGCGATGGCGCTCAGTGTTTCCGCCACACGGCGCACATCGCCACTGCCGAATTCCTCCAACTCAATGGCTTCCGGAAGCACCGTCACCGCGGATGTGTCGATTGCGAAATGGAACAGGCGGGGGCCCAGCATCGCCAGCTGCTCTTCGGCTTCGGCCCATCCCGACAGCGAAGGCGCCCCCGTGATCTTAAGGTTCAACAGCACGCGTTCCGCATGGGGCTGATCGGTAAGCAGCGCATCGAGAGCCTGCTGTACGCTTCCGGCAGTGACGTCGACGGATCGCTTGAGCCACGTATACTGGCCCGTCGCATGGCGCTCGACGCGCGGACTATGCTGCGGCCCGTCGAGATGGACCGCGAGTACGAAGCCCGGTTCATTGTCGGGAAAGCGGTCAGGTTCAGGGGTTCCGGAATACCAGACGCGATCCGAAATGCGCGTCAGGCCATGCCAGTCGCCGAGCGCCAGATACGACAGCCCGGCACTCGCCGCACGGTTTGGAGAAATCGGCACTGCTGCATCGCCGTCCTCGCCGCCGAAACCCTGGATCGAACCGTGCGCCAAGCCGATCCTGTAGCGCGCAGAAGCAGTCTCGGCCGTGTCCATCCACGCCGTCGGATCGGCTACCGCGGTCTTGGCCTTCAGCGGGGCAGTCAACAGCGCCACGTCCGGCGCCATGGCGACCACGCCGGGTTCCAGATGCAGCCGCACATTGGCTGGCACGCCCTTGCGCACGAGCCTGTCCCAGATGCCACCCGGATGCGCCGGATCGTGATTACCCGGTAGCAGGTGCCACACCAGATCCTGCGCGCGCCGCATGCGATCGAGTGACTGGACAAGATCCATGTCGGGAATATCGCGCGCGTCATAGACATCGCCCGCCACGAGAACATGCTCCGCACCGTTGGCGCGGGCGATAGTCGTGATGCGATCGATCGCGGATCGCCGCGCCTCGGCCAGAAATGCTGCTCGATCGGACGCAAATCCGCCGAACGGCTTGCCGATTTGCCAGTCGGCGGTATGCAGGAACGTAAAGGTCATGCCGCGATAATGTTCTCTTTATGTTCTCGTTGCAAGAGGCTTATTCACGGCAACCGATCCAGTGGATAAGTAGCCGTTGCGCCAAGCGAGGGCATGTCTCATGAATCGGCCGCGCTCAAGGCCGTGGCTCGGGAAGATGGGGGATAACTCATGTTGGCGGATGTCGAGACAATCGTCGTCGGAGCCGGCGTTGTCGGCCTCGCTATTGCGCGCGCACTCGCCATGTCTGGACAGGAGGTCCTGGTCCTCGAACAGCACGACTTGATCGGTTCGGAGACCAGTTCGCGCAACAGCGAGGTCATTCACGCCGGCATCTACTATCCAACAGGCAGCCTCAGGGCAAAACTGTGCGTGGACGGCAAGGAGCGTCTCTATCGTTTCTGTGCTGAAAATGGCGTGCCCCATCGCTGCTGCGAGAAGCTGCTCGTTGCGACATCGGAAGATCAGATGCCGAAACTTCGCGCCATTCAGGACACCGCAGCACGCAACGGCGTCGAGGATCTGGTTTTCCTGACAGCAGCCGAAGCACGAAAGCTGGAGCCCGAGGTGTCCTGCACTGCGGCCCTGCTGTCTCCATCGACCGGCCTTGTCGACACGCACGGCTTCATGCTGGCACTTGAGGGACACGCCGAAGCGCACGGCGCACAGGTCGTGCTGAACAGCCGGGTCGCCGCGATCCGGGCTGCCGAGGCGAACCTTTTCGCTATCGATATTGCAGATACCGCCGACGCAACAGCGTCTATCAGTACGATCACGTGCCGCAAGCTCGTGATATCGGCGGGGCTACACGCGTCCCGGCTCGCAAACATGATGAAGTATCCGTCGGGGTACACGCCGCCTGCGACCTACTTCGCGAAAGGGCAGTACTACGCGCTCGCCGGCCGCTCACCCTTTTCGCGGCATATCTACCCGATGCCACAAGGCGCGTGGCTCGGGCTTCACGCCACCGTGGATCTTTCGGGGCGTTGCAAATTCGGGCCGGACATCGCGTGGATTCCGAAGATCGACTACAGCTTCGAACCGGAGAAGCTGGCGAAATTTCTGGATTTCATCCGCAGCTACTATCCCGGGCTTGATGCCGAGCGGCTGCATCCCGACTACACGGGCATCCGTCCGAAGCTTTACCGCGAGGACGAGCCGGTGCCTGATTTCGCGTTTCACGGCGAGGCCCAGCACGGCCACTCAGGACTTGTGATGCTGTTCGGAATCGAAAGCCCGGGACTCACCTCCGCACTTGCCATCGGAGATATAGTCGCCGGGATGCTCTGAGGACGTTCAAAACAGCAACCGGCGCCTCAGCGCCGGTCGCCCGCTGCCAGGCGGCGTTCAACGAAGATCGAGTAGCGCGACATCCCAAAGCAGAAAATCCAGAACACCAGCCCCGCGAAGACATAACCGGTCATCGCGGTGGTCGGCGAGAACCACTTTGCATCGGTCATGTTCTGCTGGACGATACCAAGCAGGTCGAAGATGCCGATGATCAGCACGAGGCTTGTATCCTTGAACAAGCCGATGAACGTATTGACGATGCCCGGAATAACGAGCTTCAGCGCTTGCGGAAGAACAATGAGACCCATCTTCATCGGATAGGTCAGCCCCAGCGCATCGGCGGCTTCGAACTGACCCTTTGGAATCGCCTGCAGGCCACCACGGATCACCTCCGCGAGATAGGCGGCTGAGAACAGCGCCACCATGATCAGTGCACGCACCAGCTTATCGATGGTCACGCCCGTCGGCAGGAACAGCGGCAGCATGACCGACGCCATGAACAGAACGGTGATGAGCGGAACACCGCGCACGAACTCGATGAAACCGATACTCACCCATCGCACGATCGGCATTTGAGATCGCCGCCCCAGCGCGAGCAGAATGCCTATGGGAAACGCACCGGCGATGCCGACGCTGGCGACAACCAGTGTGACGAGAAGGCCGCCCCACATCTCTGTCGGCACCACCGATAGACCGAGGCCACCATAGAGCAGAAAGAACGCCAGGATCGGGAAAATCCCGATCGTATAGATCGCCAACCAAAGCTTGCCCGGCACTGATGGGATCATCAGCGGAACCAGGCCCGCGACCGCCAGCACATACGTGAGATCGACGCGCCAGCGTTCTTCGAATGGATAACGCCCGTACATGAACTGGCTGAACTTGGCCTGGACGAAAGGCCAGCACGCACCGGCACCAGCGCGCGTACAGGCCGTGCCGTCCTCTCCAACCCACGTTGCATTGAGGAATGCCCAGTTCACCGCGCCCACGACGGCGACGTATGCGATATAGAGGCCGAGCAGCGTCAGGATCGTATTTCCCCAAGTGGAGAACAGATTCTGACGCGCCCAGCCTATAGGGCCGGTCGTCGCGCGGGGCGGCCGTATGGTGGCGACGGATGTCTCGGCAGCGATATCGGACATGGTTCGCGCCTCCCTACCGTTCGACCAGCGCCATTCGGCGGTTGAACCAATTCATAAAGCCCGCGGTCAGCAAACTGATCGTGAGGAAGACGCCCATCGTCATCAGAATGACCTCGACGGCTTGGCCTGTCTGATTGAGCACCGTCCCGGTAAATACGCTGACGAAATCCGGATAGCCGATGGCCACCGCAAGCGACGAGTTCTTGGTCAGGTTGAGATACTGGCTGGTGAGTGGAGGAATGATGATCCGCGCCGCCTGCGGAATAACCACCAGCCTCAGCATCTGTCCGTTCGACAATCCGACGGCTCGCGCGGCTTCCTTTTGCCCCTTCGGCACGCCGAGAATGCCGGCACGCACGATCTCTGCGATAAAGCTCGCCGTGTAGGTCGCAAGGCCAAGCAGCAAAGCGATGAACTCGGGCAGCATGACGATGCCGCCTTGGAAATTGAAGCCGCGCAGAACCGGATACTGCCAGTCGAGAGGAGATCCGAGCAGCAGGTAGACAATGAACGGCAGACCAAGAATGAGCCCCAGGCTGGTCCACAAAATCGGAAATTGCTGACCGGTAGCCCGCTGTCGCCGACGTGCCCAGAAATACATGCCGATTGCCGCCACAGCACCAAGCAGCATCGTAATCAATACGACGCCGAAGCCCGTCTCCGGGACCGGGGCCGGTAGATAGAGTCCTCGTACATTGAGAAAGCCGCCGCCAGGCACTGCAACGCTCTGGCGCGGCGCCGGCAGGTTCTTCAGCACCGCGAAGTACCAGAACATGAGCTGCAGCAGCAGCGGCAGATTGCGGATGGTCTCGACATAGACGGTGGCAATCTTCGCGATCAGCCAGTTCGAAGACAGGCGCGCGATGCCGATCAGAAATCCGAGAATGGTTGCAAACACGATCCCCAGCGCGGCCACGACCAGGGTATTCAGCAAACCAGCCCAGAAGGCCCGCCCATAAGTTGATACGTTTGAATACTGGATGAGGGACTGCGAGATATCGAAGCCCGACGTGCGATCGAGGAAGTCAAAGCCGGATGCGATATTCTGACGGCGGAGATTCTCCGAGACGTTGTTAACCACCCACCAGCCAACGCACACCAGAGTGACCACCAGCAAAACCTGGTAAATGACCTGACGAACCTCAGGTCTGTAGAGCAGACTGGGTTGCGTGGGTGTGCGCGCCCCCGGACGATCCGGCATCGTCATTGCCATCGCGTTTGCCCTCCCGGTGCAGCGAAGTCCGCTCCATCTATGTCAGATAAGACAGACCCGAAAGCAGGAGCGCCGGCCTTTGC
>JAEYYQ010000145.1 GCA_023428365.1 Pseudomonadota bacterium
ACGCCCATCTGCCCCTGGAAAGAATACGGCAGACCGACGATCACGAACCCCTGATGCAGCAGGACCGTGTGCGTCGACAGGATCGTGCTTTCCTGCCCACCGTGCTGCGTCGCGGACGACGTGAACACGCTGCCAACCTTACCGATCAGCTTTCCCTGCGCCCACAGGCCGCCGGTCTGATCGAGGAAGTTCTTCATCTGGGCAGGCATATTCCCGAACCGCGTTGGTACGCCGATGATGATAGCGTCGTAGTCCGGCAGTTCATCAACCGTCGCGATCGGCGCCGCCTGATCGAGCTTGAAGCCATACTTGCGGGCGATGTCCTCGGGAACCAGCTCCGGTACTCTCTTGATGACAGCTTCGGCGCCGCCTTCACGGACGCCTTCTGCGACAGCCCCAGCCATCTTCTCGATATGGCCGTAGCTGGAATAATAGAGAACGAGAACGCGCGTCATGATCATCTCCTTTTTTCAGGTGATTATTTCGCTGGATTGGGGCCAATCCGCTGGCCATGCTTGACGCGCACCGGCGCCTTGTGGACGAGCGTATAGGCGTAATCGACACCCATGCCGTAAGCACCGGAGTGCTCCTGAACGAGGCCGATGGTGGCATCATAGGTGTCCCTGCGCGCCCAATCGCGCTGCCATTCGAGCAACACCTGCTGCCACGTGACCGGCACGACGCCCGCCTGCACCATGCGGTCCATCGCATACTTGTGGGCCTCGACCGACGTGCCGCCCGACGCATCGGCCGCCATGTAGATCTCGTATTGCCCCTCGCGCATCGCATCGAGGGCGAACATCAGGTTGCAGACCTCCGTCCAAAGGCCGGACACGACCACCTTCTTACGGCCGTTGCTGGCGAGCGCATCGCGGACATTCTGATCGTCCCAGGAGTTCATCGATGTGCGCTCCAGGATCTTATTGTCGGGAAACACCGCCAGCAGCTCGGGGTAGGTGTGACCGGAGAAGCTTTCAGTCTCAACGGTGGTGATCGTGGTCGGGACATTGAAGATGCGTGCCGACTTGGCGAGCGCCACGACGTTGTTCTTCAAGGTCTGCCGATCGATCGATTGCACGCCGAAGGCCATTTGCGGCTGCTGGTCGATGATGATGAGCTGACTGTTGTGCGGTGTCAGAAGTTCAAGATGATTGGTCATTGTTGTGCTCGTCCTGTGTGGAATTGATGGGTGTGCAGGTCGATGGTTCAGATTTCCAAGTCAAACAGCAGAGCCTCAGACAGGTCCGCAGTTCCGGCGAGCGTGATCTCACCCGCCGTTTCGATAGCCACGGCGTCGCCTGCCTCCAGCTGCTCGCCGTTGACAGCCAGCGTTCCGCTAGCAACCTGAACCCAAGCCCCGCGGCCGGGTTTCAGTGTGTGCCGCACCGCTTCGCCCTCACCGAGGAGCGTGGCGTACAAGTCGACATCCTGATGGATGACCACGGAGTTCTCCCGGCCGGTCCGCGAACCGATGAGCCGTAGATTTCCCCGCTTTTCCTCGGCGCTGAACGACTTCTCCTCATAGCTCGGCGTCAGTCCTTCCTTCTCCGGAACGATCCAGATTTGCAGGAAATGAACGGGCTCCGTTTTCGAGGCGTTGAATTCGCTGTGCCGGATCCCCGACCCGGCTGACATCCGCTGCACATCGCCCGGACGAATGACAGATCCACCGCCGATGCTGTCCTTGTGCTGCAGTGCGCCTTCCAGGACGTACGAAATGATCTCCATGTCGCTGTGGGGATGCGCGGGAAACCCACCGCCAGCAGCGACGCGATCATCATTGATCACCCGCAGCGGTCCAAACCCCATGTGCTCGGGATCGTAATAATGGCCGAACGAGAAGCTGTGCCGACTATCCAGCCAACCGAAGTTGGCACGTCCACGCTCCTCCGATTTCCTCAGCGCAAGCGTCATGTTCGCCTCCAAAATTCTCGCATCCGATCTCGGACACTGCGTCTGGAGGCAAAGTTACGTTGAACTCATTCCCGCAACAATCTATCCATCTACACCCACACTGCATCCATTTTGGAAACAATAGAGATGGACAAGCTCGAAGCGATGACCGCTTTCTCCAAGGTCGTCTCGCTGGGAAGTTTCGCCGAAGCAGCCCGCAACCTGGGCCTCACACGGTCCGCGGTGAGCAAGGCGGTGATGGAGCTGGAACAGTTGCTTGGCGCCCGGCTGCTTGACCGAACAACGCGCCGTGTAAGCGCCACCGAGGCGGGACTTGCCTACTACGAACGCTGCGTCGGGATCCTGTCGACCATCGAGGAGACGGAACTGCAGGTGTCGCGGCTGCACGAAGAGCCGCGCGGCGTGCTCAAGGTCAATGCGCCGATGTCATTCGGCATCACCTATCTCGGAGCGGCGATTGGCGATTTCATGAACGCCTATCCCGACCTCAAAGTCGAACTGACGCTCAACGACCGGTTTATCGACCCGCTTGAGGAAGGCGTGGACGTCACCATCCGAATTGCCGAGCCCACCGATTCAAGCCTGATCGCCCGCAAGCTCGCCCCCGCGCGCCTGGCCATGGTCGCAACGCCCGGCTACATCGCGGCGCATGGCGAACCCAAGACGGCGGAGGATCTGGCGGGGCATCGCTGCCTGACCTACGGGCACAGCACGTCCATGCAGCGCTTGCGGCTCAGTGATACGAGCGGTCAGGCCATCGCCGCCCCCGTGACATCGTACTTGAGCTGCAATAATGGCGACGTTCTGCGCGCAGCGGCCCTTTGCGGTATCGGCATTACCGTTCTTCCGACCTTTCTCGTAGGCCCCGATATCAAAGCCGGGCGCTTCCAGGTGATCCTGCCGGAGCTCACTCCCGATCGCCTGATGATCTACGCGCTCTATGCACCCAATCGCTATCTGGCAGCCAAGACACGGTTGCTGATTGATTTTCTCGTCGCGCGCTTCGGCAA
>JAEYYQ010000146.1 GCA_023428365.1 Pseudomonadota bacterium
GTCTTGTAGGTCTCGCTCGTCATGCCGCCTTTGCCGATGACGATGTTGATGCCGGACAGCTTGAACCAGCCGTCCAGCCACTTGGCGAAACGAAACGATGCCGTCGCCGTCACCGCGCCGACGTTATAACTGCCGTCGGCTTCGATGGTCGCGGCGGGTGAGCAATGGAAGTTGGCGCTGCCCAATTCGGCGGGCGGGGCGGGAAGGCCGCAGCCCTCTTCGACAGCGCGTTTGTAGACACCCTCGCGCGCCGTGAAAACACGTCCGGTGAGATAAGCGACATTGCCGATCTCAAGCTTGCGCAGGTCTTCTGTCGATGCTGGCAGCGTCAGATGTACGGTCTTCAGGCCGGACGTGTTGCCATCAGACATGCGTTACCTCTCAATCGAATACGATGACGCCGCGCGCGACGCCGCCCGAGCGCAACAGGTCGAAGCCCTCGTTGATCTGATCGAAGCGGTAGGTGCGGCTGATGAGGTCGTCGAGATTGATCCGCTTTTCCATGTCGAGATCGGCAAGGATGCCGAAGTCGATGCTGGGGCGGACGGAGCCATAATAGGTGCCGGTCAGCTTCTTCTCCAGATAGACCATGTTCGACAATCCGACCGGAGCGGTTGCGCTGTAAGCCGGAATGCCGACCAGAACGGCGTGGCCCGCCGGGCCAACCGCATCAACCACCTGCGAGGCCGTTGCTGGGCTGCCGATTGCGTCGAAAGCATAATCTGCGCCGAGACCGCCGGTTAGCTCCTGCACGAACTTCACGACATCGGTCGTCTTCGCGTTAACGGTGTGCGTGGCCCCGAACGCTTTGGCGTATTCCAGCTTGTTGTCGAGCAAGTCGGCGGCAATGATCATCCGCGCACCCGCCAACCGAGCGCCTTGCACGACGTTGAGGCCAACGCCGCCGCAGCCGACCACCAGAACCGTCGAGCCCGCTTCAACCTCGGCGTGGCGGATGACAGCGCCAACGCCGGTCGCCACGCTGCAACCGATGATCGCTGCGTGGGTCCAGGGGAGGTCTTTGCGCACAGGCACGAGCTGTTCGGCCGGGCAGACGACATACTCCGAAAACGTGCCGATCCGCGCCATCACGTTGACGGGCTCGCCATTCAGTTTCAGGCGCGCCGAGCCATCGTGCATCCGCCAGCGTGGCGAGTCGTTGTGACCGGTGCACAGAACGGTGCGGCCGCGCGAGCAATACGGGCAGTGTCCGCAATGCGGGCGGAACGAGAAGATGATGTGATCGCCGACTTTGAGGTGCGAGACGCCCGGCCCGATTTCGACTACTTCGCCGGCTGCTTCATGGCCGAGCACCATCGGCAGTGGCAGCGGCCAGTCACCGTTCATGATGTGCCAGTCGCTCATGCACACGCCGGCGGCCTTAACCTTGACCCGGGCTTCGCCCGCCTTCGGCCCGTCCTGCTCCAGATCCATGATCTGCAGCGGTTTGTTGACTTCGGTCAGGACTGCGGCGCGCATGTGTGTTCTCTCCCGGTGCCGTACTGGCGTGATTGGCTAAGTTGTTTTGCCCGGATGATAGAAGCTCGAAACGCAGGACGAAAGAGGCAAGCCAGTCTCAGCAGATGTTCCGAAGCGGCAGCTAAGCGTGTCCTCTATTCCGCAGCTTCGACTTGGTTCGCGGGCTGCCAGTCCACGGTCGAGCGACGCGAATAGTCGGTGAACCACATCGGGTCGGTGCGAAATTCCGTGCGTCCGTCGGCGTAAATGCGCGCGGTGGCGCGGCGCGACGACAGGCAGAACATGTGCACGCTCATCGGCATGCCGCCCGTATGGCAGTAGCCGACCTCGATATGGCAATCGACCACCATGGATGAGCCCATGAAGCCCATCGCGCCCATGCCGATGGAGTTGCCGAGTTCTTTCAACTCGTCTTCCAGAGCTGCGATCTTAGGATCAGGATTGCGCGAGCCAACCGTGCGCAGGCAGGAGGCTTGCTTGCCCAGGACCATGCACGCATCCTTCGAGCCACCGAGGCCGACGCCGACGATCGCCGGCTGGCACGCCAAGCCGCGCTTGCCGAACGCGATCAGCGTATCGAGGTAGAACCGCTTGATACCGTCGAGGCCGTCGCCGGGAAACAGCATCCGGTAATCGGAGCCGAACAGGCCACCCTTGTGTACGGTGGTCAGGTCGACCCAATCGCCATCGGGATCGAACGTGTAGTCGATCTCCGGCGCGTTGATCCCGACGTTGTTGTTGTGATCCGTGCGCCAAAGCGGATGCACGCGGTTCGGACGCAGCGGGACATCATGCGTGGCGCTGGCGGTGGCAGACCGCAGTGCGTGTTCCAGTGCGATTGGACCGCCTTCGATCCGCGCGTCGTTGCCGATTTTGACGTACCAGCGGGGGCATCCGGTATCGCCGCACATGGCGCGCCGGTCTTCCTTGGCGGCTTCGTAGTTTTCGAGCATCGCCTGGATGACGAAGGCTGACAGATCGCCCTTTTCGGTGTTGGCGCAGCGCCGCAGCCCGGCGAGATAATCTTCCGGAATTTCGATCGCCGCCTTGGCCATCAACTGCGCGGCGGCGGCTTGCAGGGAGGTTATCGGGATCATGAGATCGTCAGCTTCCTCCGAGAGTTATCGTCTCGTTATTTGTTCTGCTCACCAGCATACCTGAATGAGCGTCAGAGCCAACTGTGCGCTATTCCGCAGCTTCTGCCTCGGTCAGCAGCGATTGCCCGGGACGAACGATGGTAAAAGCAACCGGTTCCGCGCTGATTTCGACTTGATCATCGCGCTGGCGGGCGACCGTGAAGGTCGACGTTTCGAGATCGCCAGCGTCGGGGAAGTCCTCGCGACAATGGGCGCCGCGCGAGTTCTCTCGCGCCAGAGCAGCCCCGGCAATGACGCGCGACGCCGTAATCTGGCTCTCCAGGTTCAGCCAGTCGTGCCACGTGAGATTGAAGGCACGTTCGCTGGTCGGTAAGCCCGCGGCCAGCAGATCACTCTCGATGCCGTCCAGCTTACTCAGGCCGCGATCCAGCCCGATCTTGTCGCGGATCACGCCGACGTCATCCCACATGGTATCGAGCAGGTGATTGCGGATGACGTTGAGATCACCATGGCTGCGCTCGAACGGTCTGAGGGCGCGGGCCATCTCGGTGCGGATCGCTTCCTCATCAGGCGCACGCCAGTGCGGGTTTCGAGCGATAAAGCCCGGCATCACTTCGCCGGCAATACCGCCGAACACGGTAGAATTCGCAACGCCATTGCCGCCGAGACGGTTGGCCCCATGCACGCCACCTGCATCTTCCCCGGCGACGTACAGGCCCGGCAATTGCGTTGACGTATCCGCGTTACAGACCACGCCGCCCATGTGGTAATGCGCGGTCGGGACCACTTCGACCAAGCCACCTGCCAGATCGAAGCCGCAATCGGCGCAACGCTCGACCATACCCTTGAACTGCTTGGCGACCTTTTCCGGTCCCAGGTGGCTCATCTTGATATAGACGCCGCCGTTCTTGGTCGTGTTTCCTGCCCGCATCTCGGCATAGATGGCCTGGCTTACCTTATCGCGGGTGGCGCGCTCGGCTTTCGGGTCGACGCGCTCCATGAAGCGTTCCATCGATCCGTTGAGCAGATGCCCGCCCGCGCCGCGCAAACCTTCCTCTAGCACCGTGCCTGTCATGCGCGTATCGGGTCCGGCGAGCAGACCGGTCGGATGGAACTGTACCATTTCCATGTCGCGCAATGGCAGTCCCGCGCGCAGAGCCATCGCGAGTCCGTCCATGCTCTTGTCGCCGGATGGCGTGTGGTAGCGATACATGGTCGGACCGCCGCCGGTTGCCAGTAGCACGGCCTTCGCCTCGATGAAGCGGAAATTGCCGGTGCGGATGTCGATCATCAGCACGCCGGAGATCGCCTCGCCGCTCTTGTCCTTGATGAGGGCAATGGCGCGATGTTCTTCCAGACGCTGGATCGGGCGCGCCCAGACCTGCTCCATCAGCCGGTTGATGATCTCGATGCCGGTCAGGTCGCCCTTATGCACCGTGCGGTCGAAGGTCTGGCCCGCGAAGGCCTTGCCGTGCAGTGAGCCATCCGGATTGCGGTCGAAGAAGCAGCCGATTTCGTTTTCGAGCTCGCGGACGCGTTCGACAGCGCGCGTCACCAGCGTCCAGGCCAGTTCCTGGTTCGGCAGCCATTTGCCGCCGTCAATGGTGTCCATGAAGTGACGCTCGACGGAGTCGCCTTTGTGCAGGGCGACGTTATAGCCGCCTTGCACCATGCGGGTGCAGCCACACTTGCCGAGCAGCCCCTTGGTGGCAACGGTAATCGTCGTATGCGGCGCGGTTTGATGCGCATGCAGGGCCGCGAATAGCCCCGCTCCGCCCGAACCCAGGATCAGGATGTCAGTTTTGATCCGCTCGAGCATCGTCATCCTGCCCTTATGAGGAAGGCCACGGCGATCAGTGCGGCGGCGGTAATGCCCGCGATCGCTAGCCCCTTTTGCACGGGGCGCCATCCAAGGTTTTCGATCGCCAGTACGCGCAGTCCGCCGAGCAGATGCACGACAAGCAGAAATACCAATGCCGATTCCGCGAATTTCACTAGCGGCTGTTGGGTCCACGAGAGGAAGCCGTCGAGTGCAGCTTCACTCTCAATCGCAAGGCCGAGCACGAGGAAATGCAGCGGCAGAAAACACGCGAGCGCGATGCCTGAAATGCGATGGATGAGGGCGGCAGCCCAGAGAAAATTGCGCCGATAGCTGACATTGCGTTGATGTTCGACGTCGACGCTCATGGCAGCACCACCGCGATGACGGCCCTGAGACCGAGCACAAGCAGAAGCGACCCGAAGGCCCACATGACGAGATCGAGCGTGCGGCCCGTCAGTGCCGTCCATTCACCCAGCACGGCGCGCACACCGATGGAGCCGTGGACGGCGGCGAGCAACACGAACAGGCCATAGAAGCCCGCCCAGGCAAATGA
>JAEYYQ010000179.1 GCA_023428365.1 Pseudomonadota bacterium
GCATTCTTCGCGCCAGGTCGTGAGGAATGTCTTGGTCCGATCCGTCGGTTTCAAGGCCAGACTGCGGGATGAAATGTGCATCTTGAAGCGTCCGCGCATCGGCCACGGACGCGGTTTGAAAACGTGAACCGGAAAACCCGAGACATCGCCGCTGAAGTCGGTCATCGGCTTGATTGGTCCTACTACGGAGCAATCGACATCGAGCAGAATGATCTGCTTTCCTGGGTAAATCTCCATCGCCTGCAGAATGACGTCCGGTTTCCAGCGAACGATCTCGCGCCAGGTGGCGGTGCCCTTTTCGCGGAAGAAAAAGTGATAGGGGATGGATGGGTCTAAATCGCGCACGAGGCGCTCAGTCAACGCCCTGTAATCGGGCGTGAAAAACCCGCAAACGAGAAAGCTTTCCGGGTGCGCATGTGAGACGATATCGCCGCTGGCATAAGCCTTGGCGTCCATGGTGATCCCCCGAGACAGTTATCCCTGTCGATGCCCCGGAAGGACTCCTAGTCTGGCTACATCTCAGACATATGACGACTACGCGCGATCAGCGATTGGTCAGCTTCAGCTCGATGCGGCGATTGCGAGTCAGAACCTCTTCGGAGGTGCCATCCTCAAGCGGCTGGAACTCGCCATAGCCTGCGGCCACAAGTCGTTTTGGCGGCACGCCGCGCGAAGCCAGATAGCGGACGACCGAGATCGCGCGTGCGGTCGATAGTTCCCAGTTCGATGGGAATTGCGAACTGCTGATCGGCCGGATGTCGGTATGGCCGTCGACCTGCAGAGCCCAATCGATCTCTTTCGGAATCGACTTCTCCAGCTCCACGATGGCGGCAGCGAGCTGGTCGAGCGCGGCGAGGCCTTCGGGTGTCATATGTGCCTGACCCGAAGGAAACAGCACTTCGGATTGGAACACGAACCGGTCGCCAACGACGCGGATGTCCTTGCGATCCTTCAGAAGCTCGCGCAGGCGCCCGAAGAAGTCGGACCGATAGCGCTGCAGTTCCTGAACCTGACGAGCGAGCGCGGCGTTGAGCCGCTGGCCGAGATCCTTGATGCGATCCTGGGCTTCCTGATCCTTGCGCTCGGATGCTTCGAGCGCGGAATTGAGTGCTGCGATCTGCCTGCGGAGTGCGAGAAGTTGCTGGTTCAGCAGATCGACTTTGGCGACCGCCTCGTCTGAGAGCTTGCGTTGTTCGTCGAGTTGCGCGGTCAGCGTGCCGATCCGTGCCTGACTGCCTTTCAGGGCATCGTCGCTACCTGCCGACAGTCCGCTCAGCCGCGCGTTCTCCTCGCGCAGGGATGCGAGCGTGGCTTGCAGTGTTGCCAAGTCATCCTGGGTTGTTTGACCACGGCCTTTTTCAAGCGACAGCAGGTTGGTCAGTTCGGCGATCTGCCGGTTGAGGCGACGCAACGCGACGTCCTTGTCGCTCGCCTCCTGGCTGACGAAGTACTGCGACAGCATGAAGATCGACAGCAGGAACGTCACAACCAGCAGCAGCGTGGACAAGACGTCAACGTAGCCGGGCCAGAACTCTCCGCGCTCTCCACCGCGTCGGGTGCCTCGCGCCATGCGTCAGGCTCCGCGCCGTTTGGGGGCGGTGTTGGTGGCAATTTCGCGCAGCGTTCCAACAATTTCGGTCTGCTGCGAGGCTTGCTCGTCCACCCACTGCCGGACGACATTCTGCTCAGCACGCATCTGGCCAACGAGATCGCCGATCCCCTGCGCGAGTTCCTTCACCGCATCGCTGTTGGCCGCTTCATTGACCGGCATCGATTGCAGGCGATCGGTCAGCTCGGTGATGGAGCGCTGCATCTCGAATACAGCAGAGTAGAGCTGCCGGTTCATCGGATCGGAAGCGCCCGCGCTGCCACCTGGGGTCAGCTCGGTGATGCCGGAGAGCCAGTCTTCCAGTTCGTTATAGAATCGGTTCTGAGCGTGACCGGCCTGCAATTCGAGGAAGCCGATGACGAGCGAACCGGACAGGCCGAGTAGAGAGGACGAAAACGCTGTTCCCATACCGCGTAGGGGCGCGGACAAACCCGCCTTCAGCTCTTCGAATACCATCGAGCTTTCGGAGGCCTTGGTATCGAGTGCACCGATGGTCTGGCCCACTGACGTGATGGTGTCGAGCAAACCCCAGAAGGTGCCGAGCAGCCCTAGAAATACTAGCAGTCCGATGATGTAGCGGCCTGTATCGCGGGCTTCATCGAGACGCGAGCCGATCGAATCCATGATCGAGCGCATCGACGCCGTCGACAGCGACAGCGTTCCAGTCCGATCGCGCAGCATGGTTGCCATGGGCGCCAGCAGCACGGGCTTATGGGAAATGGCCAAGCCTGGATCTGCCACGCGGAAAGCGTTGACCCAGCGAATCTCCGGGTACAGCCGAATAACCTGCCGGAACGAGAACAGGATGCCGATCAGCAGGACGAAGATGATGAGGCCGTTGAGAAACGGATTGTGTACGAAGGCCGACATCAATGTCGGAAAAGCAATCGCGGCAATAAAGCCGACGAGCACCAGGAAGAACACCATGTTTAACAGGAACCCGCCGGGCGCCGACAGGGTCCGGTGCATGGATCTTGTCGCGAGTTCCGGTTGCCGCTTTCTTGCCATTACTCAAGCCTCATGGACGGACGCGCTTGCGACCTTAGAGATATCTCTTGTCAGGCAAAACCGGCAAGATCGTGCCCAATTATAGCCTTGTTGCCGTCAAGCACCCCCGACAGCAGTTTTGAGAATGGGAAGCAGTGCTTTTGAAATCGGCGTGTTCGCGGCGATAATGCCACCGGTTTCAAACATATTGCCGCCGCCGTCGAGGTCGCTCACGAAGCCGCCTGCTTCACGAACAAGCAGAATGCCCGCTGCCATGTCCCAGGGCTGCAGATTGTGCTCCCAATAGGCATCGAAACGCCCGGCGGCCGTCCAGGCGAGATCGAGCGATGCGGCGCCCGTCCGGCGAACACCGGCGACTTGGCTCATAACAGCCTCAGCCTGCTTTAGAAATCTTTGGTGTCCAGCGCGCCCCCGATGAGGGATGCCGGTCGATACCACAGCGTCCGCGAGCGTCTGCCGTGCCGCGACGCGCAGACGCCGATCATTCAAGAACGCGCCTTTGCCCTTCTCGGCCGTATAGAGTTCGTCGGAGATCGGATTATAGATCAGCCCTGCGACAAGTTGACCTTCGCGCTCCAGGCCGATCGAAATCGCGAACAGCGGAATGCTGTGGAGAAAGTTCGTGGTACCATCGAGCGGGTCGATCAGCCAGCGATGAGACTTGTCGTCTCCCTCGACCTCGCCGCCTTCTTCCATCAGAAAGCCGTAACCTGGGCGCGCCTTGGACAACTCGCGATAAAGGATCTCTTCTGCCCGGTGATCGGCGGCGGAGACGAAATTCGCCGGTCCCTTGATCGAAACCTGAAGCTGAGCGACCTCGCCAAAGTCGCGGGACAGGCTTCGGGCTGCCTTGCGGGCAGCCGCGATCATAACGTTCATCAGTGCGGATGTAGGCATGGGCGCGCGCCTCGTACGGAGAATGGGGAGCAGCCCGGACCGCCGAACGGGTGCAGGCGCGGTAGCTCCGAGTAGCGAGTTCAGCGCGTCCTGACAAGGAAAAGCAGCAGATGCGCGCTATTGCGCCAGCATTCCGATCGAGGATCGGTCTCGCCATTCCTGCGCTGCGGCTTCGGCGGCCTGCTTATCGCTGCGCGCGAGCTTGGCGATGGCGGAGTCGAGGGCATCATCCTTAAGACCCTGCTCGCGTGCCAGGATCCGCCATTTGGCCGCTTCGGCGAGGTTGCCCTTCTGCTCCACCAGCAGATGGGCGAGGCGGTTCTGGGCTCCGGCAAAACCTTTATCGGCGGCGGAACGCAGGTAGTCCGCGGCCTTTGGCACTTCGGCATTGAGGCCGAAGCCGCGCAGCAGCAGCAACGCATAGTCGTATTCAGCTTCGAGCAGACCTTGCTCAGCCGCCCGGCGCATCCAGCGTGCGGCTTCCAGCGCGTTGGCATCGACCCCATGCCCTGTCTGGTAAAGGACTGCGAGATCGTATTGGGCAGCTACAACCCCTTGTTCGGCGGCGTAATTGATGTGCAAGGCGGCGCGGCGCGGGTTTTCCGGCTTTCCATCGCCGCTCAGGAAGAGCAGGCCGAGGTTGTAGTTGGCATAGGCATGGCCCTTCGCGGCGGCCTTCTCAAACATGTTGGCTGCCGACACGCGATCCTTTTCCACGCCGCGCCCCTCGGCAAGCTGCAGTCCGAGGGCGAATGCGGCTTCCGTGTCGCCAAGCTCGGCACCACGCGCATACCAGCGTGCGGCAACGACTTCGTCCTTTGGGACGGCCAAGCCCTCGGCGTAAATGCGGCCAACCAAGGTGTGCGCCTGAGGGTCGCCTTTTGCGGCTGCGCGCTCGGCAAGATCGAGGGCGGTCAGATACTGACCCTGATCGAATGCGATATAGGCGGCGTCTTCCCCCGTCGCGGGTGCGTTGGTTTTTGCTTTGGTGTCCACAGGAGCCGATGAGGTGAACTTGCTGACGGGATCGGCTTTCGGTGATGCCGTTATCGGTTTCGGCCCTTTTGGCTCGGGCCGCGCCATCGGTTTGGCCTTCGGCTTAGGTTTTGCCGCGTCTTTGCCGCCCGCCTGGGTGTTGGTCGACCACGAACTGGTTTCGCCCTGCTGAGCCACGGCCGACGTCGCGGCCGTTAACGACAGACAAACCACAACTGCTGCGGCGACAGCTCGCATCTGCACTCCTCAGGCTGCGGGCACGGCGGCCAAAACGTTCGCAATCTCTCTCACGCGTTCCGCCGACTGGGCGGGCGATTGTCCGTTTGGCAAGGTGATGCCGATGAAGTCGGCTCCAGCTCGCGCTAACTCCAGAGCTTCGCTTGAAGACTGGACGTCCATGGCGACGCAGGGAACCTCGAAAATCTCCGCCCACCACGTGACCAGATCAAGACGGCGCGCACGTGAGGCTTCGACGTCCTTCACGTCCGCGGGAACGCCGAAGGCGACGTAATCGGCACCCGCTTCTCCGAGTGTCATCGCATCGTGGCGGGATTTGCCGGCATGAGCGCCGACGATACCTTGCGGGCCAATGACCTTGCGCGCCTGATCGTAGCGTTCGATCAGTTCGTCTCCAGAGTCTTGGGGAAGATGCACACCATCGGCCTTGAGCTGGCGCGCAAGGGCGGCATCGCCATAAATCAAAGCTGCGGCACCTGCGGCTTGCGCGTCATGTACGAGCGGGGACACCGCAGCGGCATCGAGGACTGTACCGGCTCCGGGAACGACCAATACGGACGCCGCACCCATGCCAAGTGCTGCCGCGAGGCGTTCGCGTGCGCCATCGCCAGCTTCCACAACCAGGAAGAGCTGAGCGTGGAACTCATGTTCGGCCACGGCCGGCGTCCTTCCGCTGAGAGTATTGAGCGGAGCCCTATTCGGCACCAAATCCGGCGGAAACGTGGCTCCGGGAGAAGAGGCGGCCTTAAGCCGCCTTTTCCAACGATTTCTTCCACGTCCCGAGCGACGCGAGGCTGTTCATGTTGGCGCGGTGAGCAAAGGCGCGCTGACCGGCAGCCACGTTCTCCGACTTTCCGTTCCAGGCTTTGAGAGCGGCGGCCTGCAAGGCACGGCCGTAGGAGAAGGTCATCTT
>JAEYYQ010000198.1 GCA_023428365.1 Pseudomonadota bacterium
GCCGTAACCGGAGCCGACCACGATCACGTCATATCGATTTTTTCGGGTCTCGAGCGACCGCGCCAGTCGGCTCATGCTCTCACTCTGATTATGCCCCGCTTCCAGCTCAACACGCCATAGCGTGGGAGTTCTTGCGAATCCGATAGCGTAGCAGAGCATGCATCGCAATTTGCTGCAACGCAGCCATCCAGCCATCCAGCCATTCACCGTTCGATGGACCGTCGTTCGCTTGCACGATCGGCGATCGCGCGATAGCACTGCGCAACACCCTGCCCCAAACGAATGGAATACGAGGACATGTCCACGCAAAATTTGTTGCTGTTGCCCGGTGATGGCATCGGCGTCGAGGTGATGGCCGAGGTCGAGCGCGTGCTCGCGTTCTTCAACAAAAAGAGCACTACGAAATTCGAAGTCACGACGGATCTGGTCGGCGGCGTCTCGATAGACGCTCACGGCACCCCGCTCACGGATGCGGCGATGGGCAAGGCCCAGGCGTCGGACGCGGTCCTGTTCGGCGCGGTCGGCGGCCCCAAGTGGGACAAGGTTCCCTATGCCATCCGGCCGGAAGCTGGCCTGCTCCGCCTGCGTCGCGACATGGATCTATTCGCAAACCTGCGCCCGGCCATCTGCTATCCGGCACTGGCGGAAGCCTCGTCTCTGCGCCGCGAAGTCATTGAAGGCCTGGATATCCTGATCCTGCGCGAGTTGACCGGTGGCACGTACTTCGGTGAGCCGAAGGAGATCGTGACTCTCGAAAACGGCCAGCAGCGTGCCGTCGACACAACGGTTTACACGACCTCCGAGATCGAGCGTATTGCCCGCGTCGCCTTCGATTTGGCTCGCAAACGCAGCGGAAAAGTACATTCGGCCGATAAGCGCAATGTCATGGCGACCGGCGTGCTGTGGAACCGTGTCGTGACCGAAGCTCACAAAAAGTACGGCGAAGGCGTCGAACTCCATCACATTCTGGCCGACAACTGCGCCATGCAGCTTGTTCGCAATCCGAAGCAATTCGACGTCATCGTCTGCGACAACCTGTTTGGCGATATCCTGTCCGATGAAGCGGCGATGATGACCGGCTCGCTCGGCATGCTGCCGTCGGCGTCTCTGGGCGCACCCGACAGCGATGGAAAGCGGAAGGCCCTGTATGAACCGGTGCATGGCTCAGCGCCCGACATCGCCGGGCAGGGCAAAGCCAATCCGATCGCGTGCATCGCCAGCTTCGGCATGTCGCTGCGTTATTCGTTCGATATGCAGCAGGAAGCCGATCTCGTTGACCAGGCGATCGCCGCCACACTGGCACGCGGCTTGCGCACCGGCGACATCATGCAGCCCAATATGCGCCAAGTGAGCACAACAGAGATGGGCCGGGCCATCGTCGAAGAGATGGAGCGTCTGGCCGCCTAAACGGCCTGTTGCCCGAAAAATGCGGCGGCGCGTCACACGCGCGTCGCCGCGTCGCTACCGATTGACCAAATGACCGGAGAGAACTTAATCTCTCGGTATGATGTTGCAGCGACAAGCGTTAGCGCCCCGGCTGGACGACCGGGCGCTTATTCTAGAACGGACAATCGCTCCCAAGGCCCAGTCATGAGGAAAACCATACTGGCTTTCCTCGCCGCAACCACGGCCTTGGCAACTGTATTCGTTGGGGCTAACGCGCAGTCGCCGATTGGGTTCCGTCTGTTAAAGCTCGATGGTCTGGGCGTCGCCTGGACAGGAGAAATCCTGGCAACGAACGTGACCTATGCCTTTGCCAAGGCGGCGACCCAAACCCCCAACGCCATAAACTGCGAATCGATCGGTCCGGTTGACGGCTTGCTCGGAAAATCACGCATCGCTCACGACGCCTTCCGGAAGGAAGTCCGCGCCGCCTTCGATATGTGGCAGGCAGTGGCCAATATCACCTTCACCGAAGTGGACGATCCGGCGCGTGCCGGGATTCTGATCGGTGCCCAGCTGCGGCCGACGGGTCGCGCATTCGCCAACGTCGCCTACAAACATAACGCCGACGTCCACGACGTGCGCAGCATCGAACGTTCGCTCATCTGCCTCAATCCGGAGCAGCGCTGGAAAATCGGATTCGACGGCAATCTCACCGCCTACGATGTTCGCTACACCGTCGCGCACGAGATTGGCCACGCCATCGGCCTCGACCATCCGAACACAGCCGGCCAGCTTATGCATTTCCGGTACGAGGAGAGTTTCCGCACACTACAGCGTGGAGACATCGAGGGCGCCGTACAGCTTTACGGGCCTAAGCCCGCAGCGCCTGTTCCGGCCCCAGGTTCGACGCCTGATCCGATCGTGACCAAGGCCGCTGCAGCGTCAGCGCGTGCCGAGCAGCCGAAGTAGCCAACCAGCCACACGGATCGCCGTATCGATTGAGTTCAATTCTCAAAAAACATTGGGGCGGCTCGCATTCCTGCAAGCCGCCCCAAATTGCATCTGAGGTTTCAATTAGCCCAGGTGGCTGACGAACTTGGCCGTCATGTAAACCTGCAGGCCTTCGGCGCCGCCCTCGTGCCCGTAACCGGAGTCCTTGACACCGCCGAACGGAACTTCCGGCAGAGCGAGGCCCTGATGGTTGATGGTCACCATGCCGCTGTCGAGGACGTCCGCAACCTGCGTCGCGATCTTGGCGTTGCGCGTGAAGGCATAGCTGGCCAGACCGTACGGCAGCTTGTTGGCGCGCTGCAGGACTTCCTCGGTATCCTTGAACGGCAGCATCAGAGCCACTGGGCCGAATGGCTCTTCATTCATGATGCGCGCGGTTTCCGGCAGGTCGGTGAGAACCGTCGGCTCGAAGAAATTGCCCTGGTTGCCGATACGCTTGCCGCCAGTCGCGACTTTGGCAC
>JAEYYQ010000234.1 GCA_023428365.1 Pseudomonadota bacterium
CTGCAGAACGTGTCGGTGCTGTCCCTGTTTGCGGCCGGTATCATTCCCGGTCTGTTGATGACGCTTGCGCTGTTGATCACGAGCGGAATCCTGGCGTGGATGTACAAATTCCCCCGGCATGGTGACACCAATCTACGGGCGGCGGCGCGCGCGTTTCTTCCGACGATCCCTGCGCTGCTTGTGCCGTTCATCATTCTGGCTGGTATTCTCGGCGGTTTCACCACAGTCACCGAGGCCTCTGCCTTTGCCGCAGTCTACACGATCGCGCTCGGCGTTTTTGCCTATCGCACTTTGACTTTATCCAAGCTCTGGCACACGCTTGTCGTCACGGTTCAGTTCAGTGGGGTGGTGTTCTTCCTTCTGGCGGCCTCGACGGTGCTGGGCTGGTTTGTGACGCGTTCCGGTATTGCCCGCGAAGCAGCCAGCATGATCGCCACGATCAGCACCGATGCAACGATCCAGATCATGCTGGTCAATGCTCTGCTGATCCTGATTGGGACGGTGCTCGACGTGTTGCCAGCGCTGGTTGTCGTCGGCCCGGTTCTTGTTCCGGCAATGATACAGCTTGGTTTTGATCCGCTGCATTTCGCGATGGTGATGATCCTGGCGCTTAACCTCGCGAATATCACTCCGCCCGTCGGCATGACTCTAATGACGGCGACGCAGATTGCGGGCGTGTCCTATGAGCGGGCTATCATCGCGTCGATCCCTTTCTACATTACGCATTTGATCGTCCTCATCATGGTCTCGCTGTGGCCGGCTCTGGTGCTGTGGCTGCCACGATTGCTTCTCTGAAACGGGAAGAGGATCGCCGTGAAGCTGCGTTGTGTTGACTGCGGGCTGATGATTCCGGCCGATGCCAGTTATTCCTGCGGCGTCTGTCAGGGCATCCTGGAGATTGTTGCGCCGGCTGGGACGTCGACCGACGATGATCGCTATCTAGCAGAGACCATGTGGCGCCATGCTGATCGTCTGTCAGTGAGTGACCGGACGGCAATTGTCTCATTGGGCGAGGGCAATTCACCCTTGCACAGAGGCGAAAGACTGGAAC
This sequence comes from Pseudomonadota bacterium, assembly GCA_023428365.1. Classification (GTDB taxonomy): domain Bacteria; phylum Pseudomonadota; class Alphaproteobacteria; order Rhizobiales; family Hyphomicrobiaceae; genus ZC4RG25. The sequence goes on from JAEYYQ010000234.1 coordinate 1,052, forward strand.
AAACGCTTCCTGGTTTCACCGGACAGATCTGGCTCAAGGATGAAACCGTCAATCCCACAGGGTCCTTCAAGGACCGGCTGATCAGCGCTGCCGTAAGTTGGGCGAAACAGCACGGCTATGCAGGAATCGTGTGTGCATCGAGTGGCAATGCAGGTGCATCAACCTCAGCCTATGCTGCGCGCGCTGGCCTGAAGGCTATCATCGTTGTGCCCACACATACGCCGGAGGAGAAACTGACGCAGATCGCGGCCTATGACGCACTGCTGGTCAAGGTCGATGGTCACTACAGCTACGCGTACGACGTTGCCGTGCGGCTCGCCAGGGACCATGGTCTGATCAACGTCACAACGACTTTTCTCAACCCGTATGGTGTGGATGCCCTCAAGCTTGTCGGCGAGGAACTCGCAGTGCAGCTCGGTGGCGTGGTGCCGGACTACGTCACTGTGCCGACAGGCGCTGGGCCATTGGTGAAGGGGATTATACAGGGTTTCGCTGAGCACGGCTCCGGCAAAGTGCCGAAGCTTGTAGCAGTACAAGCAGCCGGTTGCGCGCCGATCGTCCGTGCTTTTGATGATGGGGCGAAGTATGTGACGGCCTGGGGCGAGCCGAACACGATTGCGTCGGGCATTTCCGATCCACTAATCGGCTACGAACGCGATGGCAGCTATACGCTCCGGCTACTGCGTGAAACGGGCGGCCTCGCCGTTGCCGTCAGCGATGATGACCTGCGCGACGCCATGTCAACGCTGGCTCATCGTATGGGACTGTTGGCCGAGCCGACCGGTGCCGGTTCGTTCGCCGCGGTGCGCGCACTGTTGAGCTCCGGAAGGATTCCAAGCAACGCCACCGTTGTCTGCATGGTGACCGGGCATGGCTACAAGGACATGAAGATCTATCGCGATATGCCTAATCGCGTGCGGCAGCTTGGTAGCGTTCCGCAAGACGCCGAGTTAGCGGAGTTGCTGGCCGAATGAGTCCAGTTAAGCGGCGGGGGCAAGTACTAATCGTGACGTCCGCGCCGCTTCCAGAGCGTGGTACGAGATACACCGAGACGCTTGGCAGCCTCACCGACTCGTCCCTGCGACGCCGCCAACGCGCGCTCGATTTGCTCAGCCTCTGCCAGTCTTCTTGCGTCCGCCAAGGTCTGTGAGCCGATCTCGTCCAGTGCAGCTTCCGGAAAGATATCGCGGACTGCGAGGACATCATCACGAGAGAGCGCGCTTGCTCGCTCGAGTCTGTTCCGCAGTTCCCGGATATTGCCCGGCCAAGCATATGCGAGAAGTGCTGACATCGCTTCGTCAGATAAATGCAGATCCCTGCGGCCTGCACGAGCAGCAAACTCTTTCAGGAATTTTGTTGCGAGGTGCTCGATTTCACTGGGCCGCTTGCGCAACGAAGGAAGGTGGATCTCAACTACTGACAGGCGATAATAGAGGTCATCGCGGAATGCTTTTTGAAGCCTCAGTTGATCGAGGTCAGCGTTGGTTGCAGCAATGATGCGCCCTGAAAAGCGTCGATCCTTACGGGATCCAATTGGTCGGAAAATCCCATCCTGTAAAACTCGCAATAATGCAGCCTGAAGCTTTGCGTCCAGTTCTCCGATCTCGTCGAGAAACAGGGTTCCGCTGCTGGTCTCCTCAAAATATCCAACGTGAGATTGCGTAGCGCCGGTAAACGCACCCCGCTCATGGCCGAAGAACTGACTCTCGAGCAATTCATCAGGCACTGCAGCACAGTTCACCGCGACGAATGGGGCCTGCGCGCGAGACGAATGCGCGTGCAGATAGCGCGCTGCGACTTCTTTGCCGGTCCCGGTTTCTCCAGTGATCAGGACAGTAAGACCGGCATCCGCTGCACGGCGTAACTGTTCGGAGATTAATCGCGTGGCGGGGGAAAGACCAATTTCGATGGCAGTATCGCCTGTGTCCAAAGGTTCGGTAATTGAAAGACGCTTGCGGATACCGTAAACAACCTCGTCTACGTCATACGGCTTAGTAACATAGTCATCAGCTCCGGCTTTCATGAGCCGTACGGCTTGCTCGATTTCGCCGAAGGCGGTGGCAAAGACGATCGGTGTATTCCCCAGAAAGGGCTGTGCCCTCCGGTACAGATCCTCACCGGAGCCATCGGGAAGGACAATATCTGATAAAATGAAATCAGGTGGTTGACGCCTCATCGCCAGAAGCGCCTCGGCGCAACTCTGAGCCCAGACGACATCGAAGCCCTCAAGTTTCAGTCGTTGAACAACCGCGCCACCCAGTATCGCATCATCCTCGACAATCAGTATTTGCGTGGATCCACGTTTCATGCCGGCAAATATTCCCTCTGAAAGGGAAACTTCAGGAAGATGGTGGTGCCGTGGCCAAGCTCTGTTCGGACGGACAATTGCCCTTGCAGGCGTTTCACCAATTTGGTCACAATCGTAATGCCGAGTCCGGGTGTATCATCGCTGCTCACGGTGCCCGCTTCGATGGAACGCACGAGATCCTGCTTCAGCCCCGCCCCGTCATCCTCCACGACAATAGCCAAGGTCTGATCGCTGGCTGTAGCATCTAGTCTGACAGTTGCGCCCTCAGGCGATGCTCGAACAGCATTAAGCAGTAAATTGAGTAGTACCTGGCGGACCTCGAGTGCTGCGATGGGGACCGCGTCATCCATGTCGAGGGTAACGACAATTGAAATGTTGCGCGAACGTCCGTCTGCTTCGACAAGAAGTCTCAGGTCTTCAAAGTCCTGACGGGAAAGCCATCGCCACCGTGGAGGGGCGCGATGACTTGCCAACGTCGCACTGACGACTTCTTCGAGCGTGTGCACGCCGCGATCCAGAAAGCCGACCGCCTCTTCTCGTGTCGCAGGTCTGTCCCCGAACCGTTTGAGTGTGCTGATCGCCGTCCTCATGCCACCGAGCGGATTACGGATTTCATGCGCAAGGGTCGCGATGATGCGACCGAGAATTGCTTCTCGTTCCTGTTCGGCGATGTGAGCCAGCAGCTTTTCGCGCTCCCGCGCCGCATGAGCCATTGCGTTGAAGGCATGGAACATACGGACTGCCTCGGGATCACTGCGTGGCATGTCGGTTTCCGAGATCGGCTTGGGCGAGCCGGAAACGGCTTCATACAATCGTCTCGCAATAAGCGTCACGGGCTTCTGAATACGCTGCACCATAAAGAAGCCGATGACGGCGCATACGAAGCTGAAGGCGAGGTCGAACAGCAGGAGAGCAACGCGCAATAGGCCGCGACCGCCTTCGAGCGAGGACACGTCGAGGTTCGCGGCGACGATACCGTAGTGCTGGCCGCTATGCTCAAGTTCGCGCCAAATCCAGATGTAATCATTATCTGTGCGGACGAGACCGCTCGGCGTCATGCCAACTTGTGTAGGAATGGTCGGGTCGTCCGGGCTGCCCTCCCGGGCGACATCCGCGACCGGGCGTCGATCGGAATCGAGAAAGATCAACCGGCGATCAACAACGCCTTGATGAAACTCAAGCGCCCGACGAAACACCTGCTGAGTATTCGAATGGTCATCATCAGTGACGAATGGCAAAAGAGCGGCTAACAAACCATCGAGATAAACCTGACCGAGCACCTCCACTTGGCGGTCGGATTGCTTGGACATGATAAAGATGGCGAACTGAGTGGATGTGACAGCGGCAATAAAAATCATCGCGGCCGCCAGCAGCGGCAATCGCATGGTGGCTGGCATTCCGTGTAGCACAACTGGCACTCCAAAATGCTCAATTCGCCAGAAAAATTGCAGTCCTGCAGCGTAAACTCAACCTGGGCGCGGTAATTTCACAGCCCTAGATAATTTGTTGTCCGTGATCTCGGAGGGACGTTCGAAATTTCCGCGTGGCAGTTCCCCATTGAGATCGTCGTGAACGGTGCCGCTCCATAGCGGCACGCCTGCGACGTAGCCCGCTCGCGCCAGCAGATGTCCTGCAACGGGAGTGGTAAGAAGCAGGAACGCTACCGCAAGGCAGACCTTTATGGACATTTCGATAGATGGATAAGCGAATGCGACTCCGATGAGGATCAAGCCTGATCCGACAACACCTGCCTTCGTTGCCGCATGCATCCGCAGGAAGAAATCTGGGAGACGAAGCACTCCGACCGCAGCAATCAGGCAAATCACTGCCCCGAAGATAAGAAAGATCGTGGATATCAAGGCTGTGATCATTGTTTCTCCTCATCGATTGAGCCGCGTTCTATGAAGCTCGCGAATGCTACCGTGGCCAGGAAGCCGACGAGCGCTACTCCGAGAGCGATATCCATGAATGCGGTTGAGCCCGATATCACGACTGCAAGTCCGGTTGCGGCGACGCCGAGCAAGCCGATCAGGTCGAGAGCAAGAACGCGGTCGGGGCCACCCGGGCCACGGACAATACGGATAGCGGCACAAATCATGGATGCGACAAGTAAAATTCCAGCGACCGTAACTCCGACCGCCAGCAGGTCTTCTGCACTCATGGCAGCACCTCGCGTACACGGCGCTCGAAGCCATTCTTGATCTGCAAGACGCTCTCATCGGACATGCTCATAACGTGAGCATATAGTGTCGATCGGCCTTGGTTGACATGGAGGCTGGTCGTCCCAGGCGTCAGGGTTATCATGTTCGCCAGTAGTGTGATGCCCTCGTCACTCTTGACATCGAGTGGAATTGCGATGATCGCCGATCGTATCGGTCGATCGGGCTTCAGCACCGTGGCGGCGACGTCTTTGACCGACAAGACAAGCTCACGGAAGAACAGCCCGTGCAACTGAATCCAGGCAGTAACAGTTTTAGCTGCCGTCATAGGGGACCTGCGCGAGATTGATGTTGGTTCCAAACACTGCGTTGATGTAGGCAGATTTATCGATGAGCTGAGTTGCTGCACGCATCGAGAAATCCACGAATGGCTCGGCGTACAGGCCGATCGTAAGTGTCATCAAGCAAAGTGAGACAATCGGGGTCAGCATCAACGCCCTGCCACATGAGTCGCGGCGCCATGTTTCAATCGTGGTGTTGGTGGAATCTGGCGCGGCCTTCCAGAATGCTTCGTTCCATATCTTGAGCATGGAGTAGAGGGTCAAGAGGCCGACAAGCAGACCGGCGGCCGCGAGCGCAATGTGACCAGCGTCCAGGCTGGCCTTGATCACGGCATACTTGGACCAGAAGCCAGACAGGGGCGGCAGCCCGGCAAGAGAAAGAGCGGGAATGAGAAATAAGACGCCCAGCAGAGGCAGGCTGGAATAGAGGCCTCCGAGGTCTTTCAGGTGGAAAGAGCCGCCTGCGCGATTCACAGCGCCGGCGATCAGGAACAGGTTGGCCTTCACGATAATGTGGTGGATGACGTAGAGGATTGATCCGGCGATCGCCAGCGGCGTGGCAATAGCTATTCCAAACAGCATATAGCCGATCTGGCTGATGATATGGAACGAGAGGATGCGGCGGATGTCAAAATGCGCTGCTGCGCCAAGAACGCCCGTAATCATCGTCAACGCCGCGATAGTGCCGACAATCGGCGCCGTGTATCCGCCGTCGCCATCGAACATCAGCGTGAACGTACGGATTATGGCATAAACGCCGACCTTTGTTAGCAGCGCGGCGAAGATCGCAACAATCGGCGCGGATGTTGTGTGATACGCAACGGGCAGCCAGAAGAACAATGGGAACACGGCAGCCTTGGCACCGAAGGTAACGAGAAACAGAATAGACAGGGTGGTGACCAAACCCTGGTTCTCGACCGTTGGTAGCACGCGGGCGAGATCAGCCATATTGAGCGTTCCAGTCAAACCGTAGAGGAAGCCGACCGCAGTCAGGAACAAGGTCGTCGCAACCAAGTTGAGGGCTACATATTTCACGCCTGCGTCAAGCTGGGCTCTGCGGCCTCCGAGCGCCAGCAACCCGAAGGACGAGATCAGCATGATCTCGAACCAGACGTAGAGATTGAAGATGTCGCCGGTCAGAAATGCGCCTGTCACACCGAAAAGGAGGCCTTGATACAGGGGATGATAGAATGCGCGCTCAAGGGGTTCCGGATCATTGGCTAACCCGTAGACACCGACCGCTATCGCCATGACGCCCGTTATCAGAACCATGGCGGCGGAGAGCATGTCAGCGACAAAGGTGATGCCGAAAGGGGCCGACCAGTTGCCGAACTGAGTTGCCAATACGGTTCCATCATAGGTGGCGTTTAGCAGGCAGATCGAAGAAGCGAACAGTCCTGCGCTCGCACTCAGGCTGACGATGCGTTGAGCGCGAGGACGGTTCCATAGCATCGCACACAAGGCTATGCCAGCGAGCGGGAAGACGATCGGTAGGGTGAGCAGCAAGTGAATTCTCACGACACGAATTCCTTAGTCGTGCGCGCAGACTTCGACGAATCCGGATTGGCGCCGATATTCGGCGGCGGTTCGGCGATACGCATCTTCTCGGTGTCCAAGGTCCCGAGACGCCGATGGGCGCTTTCGAACAGCACCACAGTGAATGCCACGAGAGAGAATGAGATAACGATGGCCGTCAAAATCAGCGCCTGCGGCAGCGGGTTGGCGCTCAATGTAATCGCTGTTTCACCCAGTTCGACGATCGGTGGGACCCGTGTCTCCAGGCGCCCGGAGATGAAAATAGAAAGATTGGCTGCGTTGCTGAGAACCAGCAAACCAAGCACGATTCGCAAGACGTTGCGTGACATGATCAGATAGGCGGCCACGGCCACCATCACGCCGAATGCGAGAGCATATACCGGCTCCACCTCAATACTCCGAATAATAGGAAAAGAAGGTCAGGATTGAACCGATGACGGTCAGATACACCCCGACGTCAAACACCAGTGTCGTTCCAAATCCCAAGTTTGGCGCCCACCACTGATGCATCAGGTAGGGCATGTTGAGAAGCAGGCCGGGTGCGCCTGAAAGGAGCCCAAGCGTAAGGCCGATACCAATCAACATTTTCGGTGACATCCGCAGCGTCGAGAGCAACGCTTCGCGACCGCGAGACAACGCGTGAACAGTCAAGCCCGCGGCCGCAATCAGCCCACCGATGAAACCGCCACCAGGCTCATTGTGCCCACGCAAGAGTACATAGACCGAAAAGATAAGCGCTGCAGGCAGAATGAGGCGGCTGCTGGTGCGCAGGATGAGTGAATTCACGAGGATTTCTCCGAGATCCTGGTCCGCAATCCGGCAATAACAGCCGCTGCCGCAAGCGCGGCGAGTCCCAACACTGTGATTTCTCCGAGCGTGTCGAGCGCGCGGAAATCAACGATGATGACATTGACAAGGTTTCGACCCTGAGCTTCCGGCACACTGGCTGCGCGGAAGTAATCCGACAGCCTCCCGTCAAACGGTTGCGACAGAACGCTGAGAAGCACGGCAGTAACGGCGACACCCAAGCTCACGGCAATCCAGGCATCGCGGCGGCGTTCATTCGGCGTCCGGTAGTCCTTGTCACGAAACGGCAACCGGCCAACGATCGCCAGAAGAATGACAATCGCCAAAGCTTCCACGGAGAATTGCGTGAACGCCAGGTCTGGAGCGCCATTGAATAAGAAAACTAAAGCAGCGGAGAAGCCAACAACGCCGGCCGCGACGATGCCAGTTACAAAATTGCGCGCTTGGAGCACCGCGAGCGCGGCAGCAATCAGAAAGCCAGCGAGCACGAGATCCCAGCTCAACGCTCCCGAGAAGCTCGGCAAAACGAAGCCGTCGCGAACAACTAACGTACCGATAAGCGCAAGAGCGGCGATCGCCAGAACACGCCCAAGGTAGACACGCAAGCTGCCGTTTTGGATCAGCTCCGTTTGCCATGTCGCTATGCGCTGTAGTCCCCCAATGACGGCGTCGTATCCGCGATCAGGGCCCCAGCTATCGAATTGGGTCATCGCCGAGAGCTTTGTGCGTAGGATGTCCCAACGCTGGTACGCAAAGAAGCCGAGCACCAGGGTGACGATGGTCAGGGCCAATACCACCGTAAACCCGTGCCAGATCGAGAAGGTGTAGGCGATCGGGCTGCCGTAGATCACCGAGGCTCCCGGAAGGATGAGTCCATAGGCTGCGAACCAAGGTGCGATACCGAAAAACAGCCCAAGGGTGCCCAAAAGTGCCGGACCACCCAAAAGGGCGAAACCGGGATCGCGTGGTTTGCGTGAAAATGTTGGTGCTGCGCCGGAAAAGCAGCGCACGGCGATCAGCATCGCGATGATGATCATGACGGCATTTGCAATCAGCACTATGGTTGTGATCAGCCATCCACCCATGACGGATAACCCACTCTCGTACACAAGCTCCTTTGCGAAGAAGCCAAGAAACGGGGGCAGTCCGGCCATTGAAAGCCCGCCCAGCAGCGCCACTGTATTCGTCAGCGGCAGATACCGGTTGAGGCCGTACAAGGTGACCCCATCGCGTGTTCCGGTCGCCTGTTCGATGATGCCTACGACGAGAAACAGACAAGCTTTGTATAATGCGTGTGCGATCAACAATGTCATGGTGGCGATCGCTGCAATTTCACCTGGCACACCGACAAGGACTGTAAGGACGCCGAGCGTGACAATTGTCGAATACGCCAGCACTAACTTCAGATCGGTCTCGCGCATTGCCAAAACGGCGCCGACCAGCATGGTGGCTGTACCAAACATCGTCAGCAAAACGATCCAGAGAGCCTGCGCTCCGAATACCGGATCGAAACGTGCCAGCAGATAGACGCCCAGCTTCACCATGGTCGCCGAATGCAGATAGGCGGATACTGGCGTCGGCGCCACCATCGCATTGGCGAGCCAGGAATGCAGTGGCACCTGCGCCGATTTGGCAAAGGCGCCCAGCGCGATCAGCACGATGATTGCCGGTGAGGCAGGAGATGCGGCAATGATCTCGCCGCGTTGTAGGACCTCGGAGATCGAATTGGTCCCCGCTACCGAGCCGAGCAAGATGATGCCCGCGAGCATTGCCAGTCCTCCGGCGACCGTCACCAGAAACCCCTGTTGGGCAGCACGGCGTGCCTCGCTCTTTTCCGGCGTGAAGCCGATCAGTAGGAAAGACGTGAGGCTGGTCAGTTCCCAAAATACGACAAGCAGGATCAGATCGTCAGCGAGTACGGCTCCAAGCATCGAGCCCATGAACAGCGTCAAGACAATGAAGAAGCGGCCCAATTGTCGGTATCTGCGCAGATATGCCGAGGCGTAAAGGAAAACCACCGTCCCGATACCGGTGATGAGCAGCGCAAAGGTCAGCGACAATCCATCAAGTCTAAAGGACGCGGCGACATCGAGGCTGGGAACCCAGGAATGCACCTCGCGCACGATCTGCCCGGCGGAGATATCAGGTAAATAGAAGCAGAATGCGGCGAACAGGACAGCAGGTACGACTGCCACAAGCGTCCAGCCTCGCCCGCCTGCCCAGCCAGCGAAAGGTGCGAGGGCGAACGCGACGGCAACAAGCATAAGTATGTTCATAGGGCTGTTCATGATCTAGCCCTATGGAAGCATCGTGCCAGATGAGCCGATGCCAGCTCACTTGAAAATACTCATACAAATTAGTTGGTTATCTCAGCATATTCTAATCTCGGGTAGCCACCTGTTCACAAAAGCGAACAAAACAGTCTGAACGTGTTTGAAAAAGTGAACATCAGATTCAGCGCCCCGCAGATACCCGCGCACTCGATGCGGCGCGTGCTTTCTCCATTCGATCGAGCACCGAGCGCTGCGCGTTACGCAGGACTAGTTTGACCTCGGTGCATCATGGCTCCTTCCGCATCCGTCAATAGTCGTCAACATACGGCATGCTGACCATGATGATTGGTTTCCGCCGCTGCCCTGAATTCAATGTCAATAAAATTCGCAAGAGTGATATTCCCGGGGCTAAAAACGTCTACCAAGATCATCAAGCTGTTGACGGCGATACCAGGAGCGGCGCATTGCTGAACATTGTCGCGACTGCTCGGTCGCGATGTCTTACTAGGCGAACGTTTACAGCTTAATCTGGCAACGCATGATCACGACCCCCAAAGGAATAGACGGAGAGCATTTCTCCGACAGCCAAACGACAGACTTTTGGGAGTATCGCTTGCTAAAATTAGATGCATCACGCGCGGGAGAGAGAATTCAGGACCAAATCAATCAAAATGCCGAATGTGGGTGGGAGTTACTCACCTTTACGGCAGCGGAGCCTGACCTAATTTTTATTTTCAGGAGAATGAATACGTCGACATCAGTCGAGATAAACACGGCCACCCAATCTTTTCCTGTAGCATTGGATGAACAGCCAACATTTTCTGAGTCGTTCGATGTCGCAAAATTAAAGCTCTATAGATTGATATTCTTTGTTTTACTTATTCTCGCTATCGTTTTCACCAAATAACTTTATGGAAGGAGAGGTTCATCGAGGGTCTAGAGAGGGCGCATGCATGATAGCATGGTCGTAGGCTCGACAGGAGACCGATGTAGGCGGAGTGGAGGATAATGGCGGGGATGCTGAGAGCTTTCTGATCGTCTGGGGCGACTTAACAGTCATCTGTTTATCGACGACTTGGCGTGCGTCAGAAGTTCCGTATCCGGGTGAGGCCTGTGATTCGAGACTGGGCCAGCAGAAGCATAGGCCGATGTCACAAGACGCGAGACTGTACGGAAGTAGGCTGCCAGGCGTTCGATGCTGCCGGCCTCTTGGGTGAACGTCGACGACGTATTGACGATGCTCGTCAGAAGGAAGGCGATATCCTCGATGGGGCTGTCGGGGCGCAACTCGCCGCTATCGCGTGCAGCATTGACTGCGGCGAGCACGTACTCGTGAACATGGAGGGAAAAATCGGCCAACGCGTCGCGTGCGCGCGGGCTCAGCAGATCGCTCTCCAGGCGAAGGCGGCCGATCAGGCTCCACGGTCGTCCGCCAACACCGCCGCGATTGAATTTTCGATGTCGTTCGGCATTGAATGCAACAACGCCATCCAGCTTCTCTGACAGACTAGTCTCCGGGGCGTGCCAGATCTTGTGATGACGTAACAGGACGCTGTCAACGTAGTCGCGAACGACCTCTTCAACGAGCTTCTTCTTAGGTCCGAAGTGGTAATGGATGTTCGTCGTGGTTGTGCCAAGCGCCGTCGCGATGTCTCCATAACTGGCGCCGCGAAAGCCTTTGCGGATCAGAAGCTCGGTAGCAACCTTCTTGATCCGTTGGCGCATGTCGTTGCCGGCGGTGTTATCGCGGGACGTTCTCATCGGATCAGGGTGGTGCCCTCGTTACGGCAGCGGACGAGGAGTTCGGTGCTGCCCTCCTGCACGACGCTGCCATCCCGCTTGAGGATCTGCAGGCCCAACGTGACGATGCCGCGGTTGCCACGCTTGGTGAGGCGCCGTTCGTTCACCGTGATCAGGACGTGCATCCGATCGCCGATGA
>JAEYYQ010000248.1 GCA_023428365.1 Pseudomonadota bacterium
CTCTGATCCACGTGCGGGATGCGGCTCGCGGCTTTCTCCATCTTGTCGATCATCCGGTCGATAGCATCGCAGGCGAAGCCTTCAATATCGGCCGCGATAACTACCGCATGAGCCAGCTGGCATTTGCGGTACGCGAAGCGTTGCCAATCGCGTTGGCGATCGAGATCAAGCCGGAAACCAACGATACGCGTAGTTATCGGGTGTCGTTCGCCAAGGCGAAGAAGGTGCTCGGATACGCGGCGCAGCACGAGGTGGAATATGGGGTGCGGGAGATTTACGACGCCATCAAACAGGACAGGATTGACCTCGGTTCTCGCACCGTAACCGTGAACTGGTACAAGCACCTACTGGAAGCCGAACGCCTCGTAGACGGCATCCGTTTGAACGGGCGGATTCTCTAACCCGACTGTAGCAAAAGAGTTATGGCGGATGGCGCGAAGAGATGCGCACAGGCCGGCGGAAGAGCCTACCTCAACACTTTGATTATAAAGAGAAATTTGGAGCGGGCGATCGGGATCGAACCGACGACATTCAGCTTGGGAAGCTGACGTTCTACCACTGAACTACGCCCGCATATGCCGGATCATCGAGTGTCTCAGCGGGGTGTCACTAGCACAGAATCCCATCCATGTAATGACCTTGTCGCTCCGAGAGGGATTTCCGATGTGCAGCAGTCGGTTAGGCGGGGCACTATCTGCCCGGTAGAGAAGGTCATCTGGCCTGCCAGGAGGCAGAAAAGCCTCGTCTGATTGGGTGGCCAAGGTTCAATTCCAAACGGAGTGCTAGGCCAGTAACCTCGCAAGACGAGGCTTTGAGCTCCGGCACCCCCAAGTGGCCTACTCTCTTCCTATTTATTCTTACGCTTCTTAGTGTTCGTTGCCTCGATCCAGCCCATCAGTTTCTGAAAATCGCCCTGCACGAATTCGTTGATGTACTGGCGTCTGACATCGCGATCCTTGAGTAGCTCAATCAGCTCTGTCCGCGTGAAGGATTCGAAGGGCGTGGAGAGGACGTCAGGCTCATCTTCTTCGACATCGAAATGAAATGCGTGGCCGTCGATCATGGTTACCCCCCCTTTGCATGAATACAACCTTTGATTGCAGTTATTCGGATGCGTGCGCAATGGGTGTTGCGTCGATTTGCACCGGGAAGTTGTTTTTCATTGTTTTTGGACAACAGGAGCTTGCGCCATTGCGTGGGTAAATACAACGAGCATGCCGAAGCCTGTGTATATGAAGGAGCGCGAACAACGCCGCTTGAGCGCTTAAATCTCCTGTCACATTCGAGGAGTAGCGAACGAGGGTTCCAGGTTTTCACCGGAGGTTTCCGTGTACAAACGACGTGCTGCGGTTCTGGCCGCGACCGCTGCCCTTATGGCAATCTCGGCGCCAACGTTCGCTCAGAGCGGCAAGCTTGTTCTCTATACAAGCCAGCCGAACACCGACGCGCAGCAAACCATCGATGCGTTTAAGGCGAAGCACCCCGGTATCGACATCTCGTTCGTGCGCGACGGCACGCCCAAGATCATTGCAAAACTGCAGGCGGAGATCGCTGCCGGGGCAGCCCAGGCCGACGTACTGTTGATTGCCGACAGCGTAACCATGGAAAGCCTCAAGACCGATGGACGCCTGATGGCGTATCCCGAGGCTGATGTCTCTGCTTATCCGGCGGGCATTCATGCTCCGGACAAGAGCTGGTTTGCGACCAAGCTCATCACGACGGGCATTGTCTACAATACCGCTGCGTCGCTGAAGCCAACCTCGTGGCTCGATCTGACGAAGCCTGAAGTGAAAGGTCAGCTGGCGATGCCATCGCCGCTCACCTCTGGTGCAGCGATGATCCACACGCAGACGCTTGTTGCAAATCTCCCGGGCGACTGGAGCTACTATGAAAATCTGAAAGCCAATGGTGCTCAGGCAGCCGGCGGCAATGGCAATGTTCTCAAGAGCGTCGCGGGTGGCGAAAAGCTTTATGGAATGATTGTCGATTTCATGCCGATCCGCGAGAAGGCGAAGGGCGCTCCGGTTGAATTCGTGTTCCCCCAGGAAGGTGTGTCCGCGATTGGCGAACCGGTTGCAATCCTGAGTTCGACAAAGAATGCCGGCGCCGCGAAGGCTTTCATTGACTTTATTCTCTCCAAGGACGGCCAGGAACTCGCGCTGAAGCAGGGCTATATGCCAGCGCACCCGGGCGTGGCTTTGCCTGATGGTTTTCCGGCTCGCGATCAGGTGAAAGTCCTGTCTTTCGATGCCGCGAAAGCACTCGCTGCCACCGATGCGGATAAGGCGAAATTCACGCAGATCTTCGGCCAGTAAGAGCGCTGGGATGCCTGCACGCGGCGCTGCGATCGCATTGTCGTTCTTGCGATCGCGACAATCAAAACAATGGATTGAACGTGAGGGCGGTGGTCTAGCCGTCCTCACTGTCGTCGCGGTTCTGGTGTTATCAGCGCTGCCGCTTGGCCAACTCATCATCACGGCCATCGCGCCTCGCGGTACGCTGGATGTGTCGGCGCTGAGTGCGCTGGCCACAGATGAAGTCGCGCGTGCGACGTGGAATACGCTCGTTGTCGGGATCGGATCTGCGGCGCTGGCGTTGCTGATCGGCACTGCCCTGGCGTTGCTTCTCGCGACGAGCGATCTGCCCGGCAAGGCTGTGATCGCTTTTGTTTTCGTCTTTTCTCTGATGATCGCGCCGCAGGTTGCAGCCTTGGCATTCAAGACGCTGGCTGGACCTGCCTCGCCGTTGCTCAAAGCGATAGGCTTGGCTCCTCCACCGGGAACACCTAATCCGATGCTCGGCCCGATCGGTATCATTCTGGTGATGGGCCTGCATCATGCGCCGCTCGCCGCGATCACTCTGGCGCCGGGATTTGTTGCGGTTCCTCGCGCGGTGATCGAGGCGGCATCGCTCGACGGTGCAAAGCCCACGATGATTATCCAGAAAATTCTATTGCCGCTTTTGCGGCCGTACATTCTGGCAGCCGCATTGGTAACGCTGGTCGCAGGTATCGGAAACTTCGGTATCCCGGCGTTGTTGGGCTTGCCTGTCAGCTACCAGACATTGCCGACACTGGTTTTCCAAAAGATTGCGAGTTTTGGCCCGTCAATGATGACCAATGCTGCGGCCGTCTCTCTGCTGATTGCGGCGCTGAGCGGTGCGGGTGTCGTCGCGGCGGCACTGGCCAATCCCCGAGATTCCGTTCGCCTCGATGCGGATGCGATCATGACGCCGTTCTGCCGGCTCGAGCGCTGGCGTTGGCCGCTGGCAATGATTGTCTGGATCGGCATCGCGGTTGCGGTGGCACTGCCGCTGCTTTCGCTGATCGCCGCGTCTCTGGTGCCTGCGTACGGCGTGAACCTGTCGTTCGAAACATTGACGTTCGGACGGTTCTACGAGGTTCTTGTCCGTCAGGAGGTGACCCTGCGCGCCTTCCGCAATTCGCTTCTGTTGGCAGGCTGCGCAGCGATTGTTCTCGCGATGATTGCCGTGCCTCTCGCCTATGCCATAGAACGCTGTCTGGGCCGATGGCGCGCGGTCCTCGTGGTGTTGATCGAAATGCCCTATGCCCTGCCGGGGCTCGTGTTGGCGATTGCCTGTATCCTGTTGTTTTTGAAGCCGCTCCCGATTCTCAATGTCAGCATTTATGCGACGCCGTGGATCATCTTATTCGCATATGCGGCGCGTTTTCTGCCTCTTGCCTTGAAGCCGACGCTTGCGGCAATGGCGACTGTTGGTCCCGATCAGGAGGAAGCCGCCGCGGTCTTCGGCGCACGGTTAGGCAAACGCTTGCGGCATGTCATCCTGCCACGATTATTGGCTCCCGCGGTTGCGGGAGCGTTGCTCGTTTTCCTGCTGGCCTTCAATGAACTGACGGTCTCCGCCCTACTGTGGTCTGCGGGCACTGAGACTCTTGGTGTGGCTCTGCTCAGTTTGGAGGATGCGGGCCTCGCGAGTGAAGCGGCGGCAATCGGCGTGACAGCAACGGCGATTGTTGTCGTGCTGATGCTGCTGCTCGATCGGTTGGCGCCATTGTTGCCTGCCGATGTTCTGCCGTGGCGCCTCCTAGCGCCGCGCTCCAGCGAGCGGGCGCAATCACGGACCGTTCCATCGGCAACATCGAACGCGCACACGTCAGTGATTGCGCAATGCGGCAATCGCAAGTGGAGCGGCGGCGGATCCATGCCTCACACGATCCAGCCAAGCCATCCGGCAGCTACGAGCCCGTAGTTTCAGGCCCAACGCGCCGGGTTGGATGAGCTGCGTTTATGGCTAGCGCGCACTGTCAAAGAAGTGTCATGCTGCATTGCTACTCGGGCCTGGCTTGATC
>JAEYYQ010000332.1 GCA_023428365.1 Pseudomonadota bacterium
GCGGTGATGTCCTTGAGATTGTGATCGCAGAAATCATGCGAGAACGTGACGCTATGGCCCAGCTTTAAAACTGTGTGTTCGTCCATCCAGGTTGATGAAACGTCGGCTGCTCCCACTCGCCACAACCTGAGCAGGATGGTTGGATAGTAGCCGCCAAATCGGATCCATCGGCCACGGAAAATGAGCTTTCGTTTCAAGTTCACGCCCGCTACGTCGCTGGGAAGATCGTGCAGTTTCGTGCGAATTTCCTCAATCAACGCCGGTTCCAGATATTCATCCGCATCCAGACGCAAAATCCAGCCAGTATCAAAATCGCAGTTGTCGAGCGCCCACTGCAACTGATCGGCTTGGTTTTCGAATTTCCGCTGATGGACCTCTGCGCCGAGCTGGTGGGCGATCTCCACCGTTCGGTCAGTGGAGAAGCTGTCGATGACGATGACACGCTGGGCCACCTGCAGAACGTTGGTCAGGCAGCGGGAAATATGAATTTCCTCGTTAAGTGTGAGGATGACAGCTGTGATCGGCAGCTGGGATGCATCGCTTCGCGGTGCTGGATCTGTTTCGGCAAGCATGTCCCTCATGCAACTCCGCCTTCCAGGCGCACCGGAAAGCCCGTCCGCACAGAGTCGGAGATCGCAAGCGTGGCATCGGTGACGGCAATGATCTCGTTGAGCGGAATGGGAGGCTCCGACCCATTGCGCGCAGCGCCGAGAAATGCGCGGACTAGCGCTTTTTGACCTTTGTCGGGCTTAACTTTGCGGGTACGCGCGCGGCCGTTGCGGCTAATGGAGAGGCGCTGAAAATCATCCACTTGAACAACGCAACCTGCTGCGAATATCTCGATGTATTCTTTAGAGATCGCGGTATCTCCGAGCGCCGTGTAGACAATTGTCCCGGTCGAGCCGTCGGCGAAGCGAAGGACGACGGACACCACGTCGTTATGACCACGGGCATCTGCGGCATAGATCTCGACGGGCAGGCTATCCGCGAGCCAGCTTAATGTATCGACGAAGTGGCATACTTCGCCGAGAATCCGTCCGCCGCCCTCCGCGCGTTGCGTCCAATGATCGGATGCGATTTGTCCAGCATTGATCCGATACAGCATCGCGAGTGGGCCTGTCCGCTGACGCAGCGCAGCTTTGGCGTCCTGCAGCAATGGTGCGAAGCGGCGGTTGAAGCCGACTGCAAGTATGCGATCTGTCCGGCGGGCCGCGGCTGCGACGTCAGCGAGTTCCTCTTCTGTGAGCGCTAGCGGTTTTTCACAGAACACGTGCTTTCCGGCATTTAATGCCTGAGATGCCAGACGGGCGTGCGTATCGTGCCGAGTTGCAATGAAGACGATATCTGTGTCGGTATCGGACAGCGCCAGAGACGGATCTGTTGCGGCTTTGGAAAACCCATACTTATTTGCAGCATGGTCGGCGCCGATGCCGTTGGAGGTGACGACGGTCGTCAGAGTAGGCTGCACGGTGGCACGGATGGCAGGAAGCAGGACACTCCGCGCATGATTTCCGAAGCCAATGAAAGCGATCCCGTTGGAGGTGTTCTTCAGACGAGGCGATGCCCCCACCGGTAACACGCGGATAGGCGTGACGTTGGTGGGTTCAGGATACGTGAGCAGCATCGCCAGATGTGGTTCGCGTCGCTGCATGAGATCGTAAGCTTGCGCCGCATCATTGATCGCAAAGCGGTGCGTAATGAGCTGCAGCGGTGTTATCTTGCCATCCGCCACGAGACGGAGGAACGCCTCCATATTGCGCTGTTCGGTCCAGCGGACATAAGCGGCGGGGTAATCGTGCCCATCCTGCTCATAATTCGGATCATATCGGCCCGGGCCGGACGACATCGACAGCTTGAGTTCGATTTCGCGCCTGAAGAACGCCTCACGGTCGATATTCAGTCCGACCATGCCGACAACGACAATGCGTCCCTTGAGCCGGCACATTTCCGCAGCGGCGTTGATCGGCCCGCTGGATGACGTGGCAGCAGTGACGATAACGGCGTCAGCGCCGAGACCTGCGGTGAAGTTTTGGACAGCCATCACAGCGTCGTCGCTGACGGTTAGGTCAGCACCGAGCGTGCGGGCGAGTTCGGTGCGACCGGCATCCGGATCGATACCGAGCACATGGCAGCCATTGGCCTTAAGCAATTGCACGGTCAGCAATCCGATGAGACCAAGACCCATTACGACAACGGTCTCGCCCAGCGTCGGTGCGGTCAGACGCACGCCTTGAAGCGCGATAGCGCCGAGCCCGGCAAAGCTCGCGCTGGCGTCGTCGACATTGTCCGGAATGCGAACGGCGAGATTTTTGGGAATTGCGTTAATCTCGGCATGATTGGCGTAGCCGGCACCTGAACATGCAACGCGATCGCCGACAGTGAAGCCAGCGACGCCAGGGCCGGTTTCCATGGTCACGCCCGCGAGACTGTAGCCGAGCGGGATTGGCGTATCGAGGCGCGCCAGCACCTTGTCTATCGTTGGACGCAGACCGTCATGTTGCACGCTACGCAGTGTCTTGCGAACCAGATCGGGCCGCGCCATCGCCTTGCCAGCCAGCGACGTTCGGGCAAGATCTACAAGCTGCTTTTCAGTGCCGGAACTGATGAGGGAAACCCGTGTCGCGACCAGCAATCTTCCATGGCCAGCCCGAGGCGCGGGGACGTCGGCAACGGACAAGGCCCCAGTGCGATAGATCTGCCGAACCTGCCTCATGCGCGCATCCCCGGATCGGGAACCCGTAGCACTGTCCGCAGGCTTCGAATTTTTG
>JAEYYQ010000339.1 GCA_023428365.1 Pseudomonadota bacterium
AACGTGACCTTATCGGTGACATTCGCCTTTTGGGCGTTTTCGTTGGCTTCGCGGATGCGTAGCGGATCGATATCGACGCCAAGACCCCGCGTTCCGAAGCGCTGGGCGGCGGCTACCGGGATGCGGCCGTCGCCGCAGCCCAGATCAATCAGATAGTCGTCTTTGCCTGGGGCTGCGAACTCCAGCATCCTGTCCAGAACCGCTTCGGGCGTCGGAACGTAAGGGACATCGAGCTTGGGGCGGCTCTCCGGAGGCGGAACCGGCGGGGCTGCCAGCAGCGAGTTTGCCGCCAATCCCGTGACGAACACGGCAAACAGAGCAGACAGCCAGGCATTCGCATTCATGGGATGACCTCGCGAGCTATCCGGACATCGATGGCGGGCAGTAAGGCTGATGAAAGCGACGGGGACAAGAAGCCGCCCGGTAAAATGCGCTTTCCCAGCCTTTGCTCACGCGGTTGTGTTCAGTCGCGACAGGAACAGGCCGAACTGCATCAGACCCTCGGGCCAGGGCCCATGTCCGGAGGCCGTATTGAGGTGGCCGACATTCCCGGCTTCGATGAGCTTCGATCCCCACGCTTCGGCGAATTCCTTGGCGCGGTCGAGCGAGCAATGCAGATCGTCAGCCGGGGCCACGACTGCCGACGGAAACGGCAACCGGTGCATCGGCATAGGCGCGAAACCACCCTTGGCAGCCGGCCATTCTGTCGAATTATCCATATCGGCGGGGGCGACGAGGTAAGCGCCGACCACGTTGCTGTCCTTCAGCAGAGGCGCTGCATGGACAACGGCGGCGACGCCGCAGCTATGCGCAACCAGAACCACCGGACGCGTCGACTGACCGACGGCTTCCACGATGCGCGCGACCCAATCGTCCTTGATCGGCTCGTGCCATTCATCCTGCTCGACGACACGCGCCGTCTTGAGGCTGCGCGCCCAACGGGACTGCCAGTGATCCGGGCCGGAACCTGTCCAGCCGGGAACGATCAGAATATCGACATCCGCGGTGCGCATGGGGAAAGGGTCTCAACTGCTGCCAAACACCCGCTGAAAGATGGTGTCGACATGGCGCGTATGGTAGCCCAGGTCGAACAGGGCCTCGAGTTCGGCACGAGACAGCCTGGCGCTGACCTCCGGATCGGCGGAAAGAAGGGTGAGAAAATCACCCTGGCCGCGCCATACCGGCATGGCATTACGCTGCACAAGCCGATAGGCGTCTTCACGCGAAACACCCGCCTGCGTCAGCGCCAGAAGAACGCGCTGGGAGTGGACCAGCCCGCCCAACTTGTCGAGATTGCGCTGCATGTTCTCTGGGTAAACCACCAGCTTCTCGATCACTCCAGCGATGCGATTGAGTGCAAAGTCCAGCGTAACGGTGGCGTCGGGACCTATCATCCGTTCGACGGAAGAGTGTGAGATATCCCGCTCATGCCAGAGAGCGACGTTCTCCATGGCCGGGAGCGCATAAGCACGGACCATGCGCGCGAGACCGGTGACGTTTTCGGTCAGCACAGGGTTGCGCTTGTGCGGCATAGCGGATGAGCCTTTCTGACCCTCGGAGAAATACTCTTCGGCTTCCAGAACTTCCGTGCGCTGCAGATGCCGGATCTCGATCGCAAGCCGCTCGATGGATGAGGCGACAACGCCGAGCGTCGCGAAATACATGGCGTGGCGATCGCGCGGAATGACCTGCGTCGAAACCGGCTCAGGCGTCAGCCCCATCTTCTCCGCCACATAAGCCTCAATGCGCGGATCGATATTGGCGAAGGTGCCCACGGCTCCTGAAATGGCGCAGGTCGCGACTTCGGCGCGGGCATTCTCCAGCCGCTGCCGCGCACGGGCAAATTCGGCATAGGCGTAAGCCAGCTTGACGCCGAAGGTGGTCGGCTCCGCGTGAATGCCGTGGCTGCGGCCGATGGTGACAGTGTTCTTGTGTTCGGAGGCACGCGTCTTCAGCGCGGCAAGCAGGCGGTCGACGTCGGCCAGCAGGATATCGGCTGCGCGTACAAGCTGAACGTTGAGGCAGGTGTCGAGCACGTCGGAGGACGTCATGCCCTGATGGACGAACCGGGCCTCGGGGCCGACATGCTCCGCCAGATGGGTGAGGAAGGCGATGACGTCGTGCTTGGTCACGCGCTCGATATCGTCGATGCGCGCGACATCGAACTGCGCGGCTGATCCTTTGTCCCAGATGATCTGGGCGGCTTCTTTCGGGATGATGCCCAGCTCGGCCATGGCGCTGGCGGCGTGCGCCTCGATCTCAAACCAGATCCGAAACCGGGTATCTGGTTCCCAGATCCGGGTCATCTCCGGGCGGCTGTAGCGGGGTATCATCTGCTGTCTCGCTCGCGGGTTGTGCTCGAAAGCGTTGGCCTAGCAGACAGTGGGGGATGCATCAATGCGTTGATCTTGGAGCCGGTGCTCGCATCGCTTGTTTTCCCGGTGTTTGGGCGGGATGATATCGCCACGGCGTGCGTTGACGTCTCACATGGCATCGGCGCTGGTTCCGTGGCAGCATTATAACGAGCAAGCCCCAGCTACTTCCAATCCTCCCAGCTCTGACGGTT
>JAEYYQ010000414.1 GCA_023428365.1 Pseudomonadota bacterium
TGTTCACGGCACCGACCGCATTCCGCGCGATCAAGAAGGAAGATCCCAAAGGCGAGTTGATCAAGAAATACGATCTCAGCGCCTTCCGTACGCTGTTCCTCGCCGGTGAGCGCGCCGATCCGGAAACGATCAAATGGGCTGAAGAGAAGCTTGCCGTGCCGGTGATCGATCACTGGTGGCAGACCGAGACCGGCTGGGCGATCTGCGGGAATCCGGTTGGGCTGGGGACGCTTCCGATCAAATACGGTTCGCCGTCGGTGCCGATGCCCGGCTATGACATCGATGTGCTCGATGAAAAAGCTCAGCCGGTCGCGCCGGGTGAATCCGGCACCCTGGCGCTCAAACTTCCATTGCCGCCGTCGTGTCTGCCGACGCTCTGGAACGGCAACGAGCGGTTCCGCAAGAGCTATCTGAATGAGTTTCCCGGCTACTACACGACCTCGGATGCCGGATATCGCGATGCGGATGGCTATGTGTTCGTCATGGCGCGCACCGACGATGTGATCAACGTCGCCGGGCATCGCCTGTCGACCGGTCAGATCGAAGAGGTCGTCGCCCAGCATCCGGATGTCGCGGAAAGCGCGGTGATCGGCGTCGAGGATGACACCAAGGGACAGCTTCCCGCCGGGTTTATCGTGCTCAACGCCGGCGTCAATCGCGATCCGAAGGAAATCGAGGCTGAAGTCGTGAAGTTGGTGCGCGAGACGATTGGTCCGGTGGCGGCGTTCAAAAATGTGATGGTGGTCAAGCGTCTGCCAAAGACGCGGTCCGGCAAGATACTGCGTGGCACGATGCGTCAGATCGCAGACGGAAAGCCATGGAAGATGCCGGCCACGATCGACGATCCCGCGATCATCGATGAGATTACCGAGGTTTTGAAGCAGCGTGGCGCTGTGCGCCGCGCGCCTGCGGTTGAATAGGCGAACGGCTGCACTGGCGGTCGGTTTGAACCATGCGCCGGTCTCGGCGTTGACGTCACGAAGCGCACGCTGCGCAGAGCGCTCCGTGCCTTTCGTCATGACGGTTCAACACTGGGAGATCGTACGTCGTGCAGTGGCCAGACCTCGTTCATCGTACTGCGCTCGTGACGGGCGCGAGTTCTGGAATTGGCAGAGCAATTGCCGAGGAGTTGGGGCGCTGTGGCGTGTCGGTCGGCGTCAATTATCATTCCGGAAAAACGCAGGCTGAGGAGGTCGTTCGCGATATAGAGGCAGTAGGTGGAAAAGCCGTCGCGTTGGAGGGCGATGTCGCGAAGGCCGAAGATTGTGAACGACTGGTTGCCCAGGTCGTCGGTCAATTCGGGCGGCTCGACATTCTCATTGCCAATGCGGGCATTCAGCGCGACGCCTCGTTTACGGATCTGACGCTGGCCGATTGGCAGCGGGTCATCGATGTCAATCTCACTGGTCCGTTCTTATGCGCGCAGGAAGCGGTTCGCCAGTTTCGGCGCCAGCCCGCACAGAGCGACGCGAAGGCGCTCGGCAACATCATTTTTGTAAACTCGGTGCATCAGGTGATCCCGTGGGCCGGGCATGTGAACTATGCGGCTTCCAAGGGCGGGCTCAAGCTGCTGATGGAATCACTTGCGCAGGAAGTCGCGCAGGAGAAAATTCGCGTGAATGCCATCGCGCCCGGCGCCATCAAGACGCCGATCAATCGCCTGGCTTGGTCTGAAGAGAACGCGCTGCAGGCGTTGCTGAAGCTCATTCCCTACGGGCGTGTCGGAGAGCCGGAAGACGTTGCGCGCGCTGCTGCGTGGCTGGCATCCGATCAGTCCGACTATGTCGTTGGCACGACGCTGTTCGTCGATGGCGCAATGACCCTGTACCCCGAATTTCGCGATAACGGCTGACAGCTCGCGCCATCGCTGGACTTTAATTGCGAACTCCTCGGCTTCTCGCACGTTGCTTTTGTATCGAGGTCGCGACGGTGCGCCGTCGTGATCCCCAACAATCGCCGCAAAGGAGGACGGCCATGAAAGTCAAAGACGCCATGCACCCGGGTGTTCAATGGGTGGAGCCCGGCACGCCAGTGACGAGACTAGCCAAGATGATGCACGAGCATGATATCGGCTCCATCCCGGTCGGCGAGAACGACAAGCTGATCGGCATGGTGACGGATCGTGATATCGTCTGCCGTGGTTTGACTAACGGCAAGGATACGTCGGCTTTGACGGCACGCGATGTGATGACTGGTGGAATTGTCTTCTGTCGCGATGACGAAGAAGTCGAGGATGCCGTGCGCATCATGGAGACACGCCAGATCCGCCGGCTGCCAGTGATCAACGGTGACAAGCGCATGGTCGGCATGCTGAGTTTGGGCGACGTTTCACATATGGCGCCACGCCAGCTTTCCGGCGAGGTGCTCCACGCTGTTTCAGGGCACCATCGCTGATCTGCCAGCCGATGCGCTGGAAGTCTGCGCCTATGCCGTCCACTTTGATCGGATTTTAATCCGACAGGAGGATGGCATGGGGCGTAGTCGGCGTTAACGCCTGATTTACCGAACCCTCGAAACGACTTCGGTACGCGTTGCAAGTTACTCATGAATAACATCCGGCAGACATACTGAACGACGTACAATTTATTTCTCGTCCAGGGTCTGTCGATGACCTCCCCCAAAGGAACGACCTGTCGCCGCCGCCGCGACAAGCCAGATCACAGTTTCCCCAGCACCTGGATCGGACGACGGTTAGGTGATGCCGAGCGACGGCGCGTTATCGTTCTGTCGTGCAGTATTCCGAAACAATCGCCGGATCTCGCGCAAGATTGTCTCCGAAGGATTCCACATTGGGGTGGGCGCGTCGTGCCTGCATCGGAAGATGTGATGCGATGTTATTGGGGTTTTCCGCGATCAGACGAGTCGGACGCCAGGCGCGCGGCTTTTGCCGCGTTGGAGCTGGTGAAAAGCCGGCCGACCGGTCCCTGGATCAACTGCGCGATCGATACGGCGTGCGTGATTTCGGAAGGGCCGGGGCGCGACCAGGAAAACCCGCAACTGATCGAGTCTGAACTTCGAGCAGCGAAATGTCTTGCGCCAACTCAGGGGCAGGGCTCGGTCGTTGTGAGTCAGGCTATCTCGACATTACTCAGCGCGGATTTTGAGCTGATCGCCGATGAGACGATCAATTCGTCTGGGCGATTCCGAGTGGTCGATATCCGGAAAGATCTATCGCACATCGAGACACTCCCAACTCCGACCATGATCGGCCGGATCGCAGAACGCGAGACCCTGGATCAGACGTGGTCCGAGGTCGTCGGCGGGCAGCCGAAATGCATCGCTCTGACGGGCGAAGCTGGGATTGGAAAATCGACGCTATTGCGCCTGTTGAAAAGCCGGTGTGCGGCTACGCGGGGGTTTTGGGTCGAGGTCCGCTGCCGTCCCGAAACACAAGACAAGCCGATGCATGCGGTACAGCAATACTGGCGGCAACTCGGCATCCCAGGCTCGGACTTTGATCCCATAGAGATGTTTGATTGGATCCGCAGGGAAGCGCAGGTGCGCCCGATTGCACTGGCTTTCGAGGATGTGCAATGGGCTGATCCTGCGACGCTCGAATTTATCGCCGCGATCGGTCAACGCTTGCTCGGTCTCGGCCGCGTGTGTCTGATCCGGACGTCGCGTCTCAAACAGCTACCTGAACTCGATGCCAGCGCGCCGAGCATACATCTCGTTCTTGGGCGTCACGATACGTCGGAAATTGATCGGATTGTTGATCAGCAGTTTCGGAGTGCGGAGCTGTCCTCCGGAATGCGCGAGAAGATTGCGATCCGTGCGGAGGGTGTTCCGTTATTTGCCGAAGAACTCGTGCGTCTGCACACGAGTGTCGACGGTGCTGACACTCTTGATGTGCTGTTGGAACCCGGGCGACT
>JAEYYQ010000423.1 GCA_023428365.1 Pseudomonadota bacterium
GGACTTGCCGCTGGCTGTCGGCCCGGCAATAAGGATGGCGCGGCAAGACTTCATACGTCCTTGCTAGAACAGCCGCGCCGGGGCCGCGAGCGCGAAATGACGGAAAAGTTGAGATGATGCTTTGCTATGCGCTCGTCCTGACCAGTTCTCCGGATGCACCGGCCGTCACCCCTGAGGTCGCGGCCAAGGCTGCCGCGCTCCTACCCACCGGCGCAGAGCTGGACCAGGACTGGCTGGCGGATGGTGAAGCCTGGCGGGCGCTATTCATCAGTAATGATCCGAGCGAGGTTGTGCGCATCCGGGAGGCTGTCCGCGCGGCGTTTGCGGACCTGCCTGTCGACGTCAACGTCGTCAGCGGCGAGTTGGCGTGGAGCCGTAAGAAGTTGCTGGTCGCCGATATGGAATCGACCATCATTGCCCAGGAGTGTCTCGACGAGCTGGCCGAGTTCGTCGGGCTGCGTGACCGCATTTCCGATATCACGGCTCGCGCGATGCGTGGCGAGCTCGACTTCGAAGCGGCGCTGGACGAGCGCGTCGACTTGCTTAAAGGACTCGACGCCTCAGTGCTGCAGACGCTCTACGATGAGAAAGTGACGTTAATTCCGGGTGCCCGCGAACTGGTTGCAACCATGCGCCAGAACGGCGCCTACTGCGCACTCGTTTCCGGCGGCTTCACCTTCTTCACGGAACGGATTGCCACGCGCCTGGGCTTCAACACCCATCAGGCCAACACGTTGGAGATTATCGACGGCAAACTCGCGGGAACCGTGACTAAGCCTGTTCTGGGGCGTGAGGCAAAACTCGCCGCGCTGGAACGTTTGCGCAAGGAGCTTGGCCTTTTCGAACCCGAAACACTGACAGTCGGCGACGGCGCCAACGATCTGGCGATGATCCGCGCAGCTGGTCTCGGCGTCGCGTTCCATGCCAAACCGATCGTGGCAGCAGAAGCCCAGGCCTCCATCCGCCATGGCGACCTGACGAGCCTTCTCTACCTGCAGGGCTACAAGAAGGAAGAATTTCAGACCGATTAAGCGCAGCCGCCCGATCCTCGACCCGTCATTCCCGCGCAGGCGGGAATCCAAGACTCCAAGCCAATCATATGAGTACAAAGTGCCTGGATGCCCGCCTGCGCGGGCATGACGGATGTGGAGATGGCGCGGAAACAGAATGATCAGGATTGCGCGCGCAGCATGAGCCGCCGCCAGAGATCACGAAGGGAGGTGCGCACACGCTCCAGATGCGGCCGCAGCGTTTCCCAAGCGCTCCGCGCGGCCAGCTTTGCCCGCGCCTTGACCACCCGCGCATAACGCCACGCCCAGCTCGCGCGGATGCGTTCGAACAACGCCTCTTTCCACGGCATCACCCAATTGTAGAGAGACGCGAACCACCCGATCTGCATCAGCTTTGGCTGTGTGAGAACGAAGATGCGAGCCAGGATCGCGGTTCCTGCGACCTTGGCGCCGAGCAGCAGCAGCACCGCGGTCAGAAAGTGCCCGGTCGCGACGAGATAAACCGCTGCGATCTTGAGCGGAAAGATCAGGCACGACGGCAACACGAACGCACACAGCGCTCCGTAAGGCGGAAGCGTCGTCAGCCAGTTCTCGAACCGCGCCCAGATCTCGAAGCGGCGCAATCTGGCAATGAGGTTCGCAAGCGGCCGCCAACCCCATTCCTCGAACAGCAGAAGCAGGGCCAACAGGATATCGACAGCACCTTTGGCAATCCGCAGCAGAGAGCGACCAACCCACGCTATCGGATTGGATCGCATAGCGTGATCCGGTGACGACCGCGGGATATGGTCGCGAGGCTCCGTCATGGGGGACCATCACCCTCATCGCCGGCACGCGGCTTCAATTCCGCCTCAACCAAATGCATCGGACCACTGACGTTCACGTCGTCCGGCGACGGCAGCCTGTCGGCGGGGCGTAACGCCCCAGCTTCCTCGGCCTCTTCCAGCCGGCGTGCCAATTCCTCGCGCGCCTTTGCCGCCTGCAATTGCCGGTTCCACAGTCCGGCATAAAGACCATTCTTCGCCAGAAGCTGTGCGTGCGTGCCTTGCTCGACCAGATACCCCTTCTCCAACACCAGGATGTTGTCGGCATGCACGATGGTCGACAGCCGGTGCGCGATGATCAAGGTCGTCCGATCCTCGGCCACCTTGTCGAGCGCATCCTGGATTTCCTTCTCCGTATGACTGTCGAGCGCGCTGGTTGCCTCGTCCAGCATCAGGATGGGCGGCTGCTTGAGGATCGTGCGCGCGATGGCAACGCGCTGCTTTTCACCACCTGACAGCTTCAGGCCGCGCTCGCCCACCATGGTGCCGTAGCCCAGCGGGAGCTGGCGAATAAAGCTGTCGATTTGCGCCAGCCGCGCCGCTTCGAAAACCTCTTCGTCCGTCGCGTCGGGCCGACCGTATTTGATGTTGTAGAAAATCGTATCGTTGAACAGCACCGTATCTTGCGGCACCACGCCAATCACCGCGCGTACGCTTTCCTGGGTGACGTCGCGAATGTCCTGGCCATCAATCGTCACCCGGCCGCTGGCGATATCGTAGAATCGGAACAGAATACGGCTGATGGTCGATTTGCCCGCGCCGGACGGACCGACAATCGCCACCATCTTGCCGGCCGGAACCTCGAACGACACATCGTTCAGGATCGGCCGATCTGGATCGTAGAAGAAGCTGACGTTCTCGAACCGGATCGCCCCCTGTTTCACAACCAACGGCGGCGCACCCGGCTTATCGACCACCTCCGCCTTCTCGCCGAGCAGCGAGAACATATTTTCGAGATCGACGAGCCCTTGCTTGATGTCGCGATAGACCATGCCCATGAAGTTCAGCGGCATGTAGAGCTGGATCAGGATGGAATTGATCAGCACGAAATCGCCGATCGTCATCTCTCCTGCCATGATCCCGCGAGCGGTGAGCAGCATCACAAGCGTCATGCCGATGGTGAAGATCAGCGCCTGGCCGGAGTTCAGAATGCCCAGCGAATAGTATGACCGGGCCGCAGCGTCCTCGTAGCGCGCCATCGAATGATCGAAACGGCGCGCCTCCAGGGCTTCGTTGCCGAAGTATTTCACGGTCTCGAAGTTGAGCAGGCTGTCGATCGCCTTGGTGTTGGCCTCGGTATCGCTGTCGTTCATCTCGCGGCGAACTGCGATGCGCCGCTCGCTGGCGACAAACGTGAACCACATGTACGCGATCACCGTTGTCAGGATGATAACGACGTACAGCCAATTGAAGTAATACAGCAGCACGCCGCAGATCAGCAGCAGCTCCAGCGCCGTCGGCACCACGTTGAGGAGGCCCATGCGGATGATGAAGTCGATGCCGCGGGTGGCGCGCTCGATCACACGGCTCAGTCCGCCGGTGCGCCGCTCCAGATG
Organism: Pseudomonadota bacterium; assembly: GCA_023428365.1. Classification (GTDB taxonomy): domain Bacteria; phylum Pseudomonadota; class Alphaproteobacteria; order Rhizobiales; family Hyphomicrobiaceae; genus ZC4RG25. The sequence continues at coordinate 3,391 of JAEYYQ010000423.1, forward strand.
AAAACGCAATGACAGCCGGTGCAAATGCTGGAAGGTGCGGTTGTTCAGCTCGCGCACCGCATGCAGGCCGACCTTGGTGAAAAACAGATCGCGCACCTGATTGAGCACAATCATGAGCACGCGCCCAACCCCGTAAGCCAGGATCAGGGCAATCGCAGCAATCCCCAGCCCCTCGCCGACTCCGATACTTCCCTGCGCTGGAGCATGCGACGTCAGCCAATCGGTCGCTTCTTTGAAAAAGATCGGCACCGCAATGGTGACGAGCTTCGCCACCAGCAACACTGCGAACGCTATGACGACACGCAGCCGCAGGTCGGGCCGGCCTTTCGGCCAGACAAACGGCAGCAGACCGCGCAGCACCGTCCAGTGGTCGGAGCCGTCAACAATGTTCAATTTTTCCCGGTGAACTTTGCGCTCGCCCGCCGTCTTGACCGTTTCTTGGGCTGTCATGCCGCCATCCTGTTGTTTGGCGGGACATATACGATTCCGGCGCCGGGAATGCGACTCCGGCTTGCCGCAGCTAGATGGGCTTGTCGCAATTCGGACGGGAGAGGGGCTTACGCTTTGCCCTAACAATCACAATATGAACGAGGATGAATTTGACGAACAACGATAAGAAAACCAATAGTCTACCGGCAGTCTCCATGAACGATATAGTTGCACCGACACTGGCCACCGGTGTCAAAAACATTTGCGTCTACTGTGGCTCAGGCTCGGGTACGAAGCCTGCTTACGCCGAGGCCGCGCGAACCCTGGGCAAAACCCTTGCCAGCACAGGCATCGGCCTTGTGTACGGCGGCGGCAATCTTGGTCTTATGGGTGAGGTAGCGCGCGCCACGCTGAAAGCTGGCGGACGGGCGACAGGCATCATCCCGGCCTTCCTTTCCGAGCGGGAGCAGATGCTGCGTGACGTCGACGAGCTGATCGTCACGGAGGACATGCACCAGCGTAAAATGCTGATGTTCCAGAAGTCAGACGCCTTCGTCGCGCTGCCCGGCGG
>JAEYYQ010000438.1 GCA_023428365.1 Pseudomonadota bacterium
TCCACTTCTTCGATGCGGAGACGGAGGCGGCTCTCTAGCTTAACGGCGAACGCCATGACGTCGAGCTTGCTGGACGACAGTAAGCGGACGTGATCATGTGGAGCGCTGGACGCTCATCAGCGGCCCCTTTCGGGGCCGTTGTCACAAGAAAAGACGGGAATGAGGGTGGAATGACGGAGACTGTCGCCTTTGTCGGGCTGGGCGCCATGGGGCTGCCGATGGCCGAAACCTTGGTCAAAAAGCAGTTCCGAGTTGTCGGGTTCGACGTTCGCCGCGAGGCCGTTGAGAAACTGGAAGCTGCAGGCGGTCATGGCGCATCGTCCGCGCGGGAAGCCGCGACTGGCGCAGGCGCGCTCGTCCTCATGGTCGTGAATGCCGATCAGGCAGAGCAAGTTTTGTTTGGCGATGCCGGGACGTTGGACGTATTGGCGCCAGATGCCACTGTGACCTTGATGGCGACGTGTGCGCCTACACGCGTTGCCGACATCGCTAAACGCGTTGAAGCGACGGGGCGCGGTTTCGTCGATGCTCCCGTGTCAGGAGGAATTCCTGGGGCGACCACCGGAACCCTGACGATCATGGCGGCCGCCAAATCTCCGGTTTTCGAGAAAGCCAAGCCGATGCTCTCGGCGATGGGCTCCAAGCTTTTTCATCTCGGCGAAAAGCCGGGGCAGGGATCGGCGATGAAGACCGTCAACCAGCTTCTGGCTGGCGTGCATATTGCCGTCGCCGCAGAGGGCATTGCGCTGGCTGAGCGTGAAGGTATCGATCCGGTGCTGGCGGTTGAGATTCTGTCCGGCTCGGCGGCATCGAGCTGGATGTTGCAGCATCGCGGTCCGCGCATGGTTGCGGATGACGGCAAGGTGGCGAGTGCGCTGGATATTTTCGTCAAGGATTTGGGCATCGTGCTGGATGCGGGCCGCAGTTCCAAGATCGGCTTGCCGCTTGCTGCCGCCGCTCACCAGCTCTATCTCGCCGCGTCCGCTGCCGGCCTCGGCAGCCGCGATGACAGCCAGGTGATTGAATTCTACCGAACCTTCCGGCAGAAAAAGTCGTAAGTACTCAAACAATCATCCGGGAGCTGGCGAGTGGCAGGCAGCAAGAGCGCGGCGTCCTTCGACTACGTCATCATCGGTGCCGGATCGGCCGGATGTGTTTTGGCCAACCGGCTCAGTGAAGATCGCGGCGCCACCGTCGCCCTGATCGAGGCGGGCGGGCGCGATCTCAATCCGTGGCTGCATATCCCCGCCGGCTATTTCCGTACGATGTTCAATCCGAGCGTCACGTGGCAGTTCGGTTCGGGGCCGGAGCCGCACCTCAATAATCGCATCGTTTCCTGGCCGCGCGGAAGAGTTCTCGGCGGCACCAGCGCGGTCAACGGGCTGCTTTACGTGCGCGGCCAGGCGCAGGATTTCGATACGTGGCGTCAGCTCGGCAATGCCGGCTGGTCTTTCCAGGACGTGCTGCCCTACTTCAAGCGCGCGGAGGATCAGGAACGCGGCGCCGATGAGTATCACGGTGCAGGCGGGCCGCTCGGTGTTTCCGATGTGCACATGAACAATCCACTGTGCGAAGCCTATATCGCGGCCTGCGTGGCGGAGGGTATTCCGCGCAGCCATGACTTCAACGGGCCGGATCAGGAAGGTGCTGGATATTTCCAGCTCACCACGCGCCATGGGCGACGCTGCTCGACGGCCGTCGGATACCTAAACCCCGCGCGGTCGCGCAGCAACTTGTCGATCCTCACCAATGCCGAAGTGAAGCGCATCACGCTGGACGGCAAGCGCGCAACGGGCGTTGTGTATCGGCGCGATGGGCAGGAGCACACGGTCCAGGCGCGTCGTGAAGTGCTGCTGGCCGCAGGCGCAATCGGCAGCCCGCAAATCCTTCAGGTATCAGGCATCGGTCCGGGTGCTGTTCTCAGGGAGGCTGGTGTCGAGGTTCATCACGATCTTCCCGGCGTTGGCGAAAACCTGCAGGACCATTTCCAGGCGCGGTTTGTCTATGACTGCGCGCTGCCGAACAGCCTCAACGATGTTTGGCACAGTCGCCTGAAGCAGATGCAGACGGGGTTGCAGTACATCTTCTCGCGAACCGGTATTCTGACGATTGGCGCGGGCGTTGTTGGCGTCTTCACGCGGTCGCGCCCCGGCCTGGATGCACCGGATATCCAGTTCCATTTCCTTCCCCTGTCAGCGGAAGGCCCAGGGCAGGGATTGCATCGGTTCTCGGGTGTCACCGCCTCCGTATGTCAGTTGCGCCCGGACAGTCGAGGCGTCATCTCGATCACCTCTTCGGATGCGGCCGTCGCGCCGAGTATCGTTTCGAACTATCTGGCGGTCGAAAGCGATCAACGCGTTCTGGTCGATGGTCTCAAGCTGGCACGCAGAATTGCAGCGCAGGAGCCGTTCGCTCGTTACGTCCGGCGCGAATACATTCCCGGCCGCGAAGTGGCCACCGACGCCGACATTCTGGCGTTCGCACGCGCCAAGGGCACGACCATTTTCCATCCGTGCGGGACCTGTAAAATGGGCAGTGATCCGATGGCTGTGGTCGATGAGCGGCTGCGCGTACATGGGATCTCTGGCTTGCGGGTCATCGACGCCTCGATCATGCCGACCATGACATCGGGCAACACCAATGCCCCGACGATCATGATCGGCGAGAAGGCGGCCGATATGATCCGCGCAGATGCCAAGGCTGAAGCGCAGGCAGCCTAAGAAACCGGGGCGGTTCATGACGATCGACTACGAAGCGGAATACAACAATCGCCGCCGCGTGCCGGAAAATCCGGAGATCGTGGCGCGATGGCTGGATGCGTCTGCGCGCGCGAGGGCGACGCTCACGTGCGAACTCGATATCGCCTACGGCGCTGGTGAGCGGCATCGCTATGACCTGTTCCAGCCGGACAATGCCGCGTCCGACGTACCGGTCGTTGCCTATATCCATGGAGGGTATTGGCAGCGTGGCGACCGCAAGGACTACAGTTTCATTGCGAACGTGCTTGTGGCGCGCGGCGCGCGGGTTGCCATTCCCTCTTACAGCCTATGTCCGCAGGCAACGGTAGCGGACATCATCGCGGAGATGCGGACGTTTCTGACCGTGCTCTGGGCGCGAACCAACCGTCGTGCCGTCGTGGCTGGTCACTCTGCCGGCGGTCATCTGGCGGCGGCGATGCTCGCGACCGATTGGACGGGGCGGGACGGCGTACCGAATGATCTGGTTCGTGCGGCTTATGCCA
>JAEYYQ010000613.1 GCA_023428365.1 Pseudomonadota bacterium
TCCCCTCATGACGACCGCGTCACGCCTGAGCAACGACGATGACGAAACCAGTCTGGTCGGCGCCAAGAGCCAGCGCCTCCAGACAATCGTCGAGACCTATTTGCGGCTTCTTGATCGCGTCTCACCAGGATCTAGTGACGTCAGCGTCGAAAGTTTTGCACTCGCCGACAGCATTCGCGGGCAATCCGTCCAGCAGGCCTTGGCGGCCTCTAGCGCACGCATGGCTGCCAAGGACGCGGCCATGGCCGAACTGGTCCGCGATGAGCAGGATCTCGATAAGCGAACCAAGGCGCAACTTGGACTCCTGAACAATGCCTTGTCGTTGCCGTCGGGCGAGCGCGACGACGCGATGGTTCAAACGATCCGCGCGACCATCGAAAAACTGCGCGGCGACCGGCAAAAGGCTCAGCGGGAAATCACACGTCGTTTTCCGGCTTATGCCGAATTGATCGACCCGGCGCCGCCAACCGTCCCACAGATCCAGGCGACGTTGCAGCCGGACGAAGCGTTCGTGTCATTCTACTTCGGCAGGACAGCCAGCTTTGTCTGGGCGGTGCCGAAATCCGGTCCTATTGCATTTGCCGTCATTCCCCTGACATCCGTTCAGCTCGAGGCCAAGGTGCGCAAATTGCGCGAGGCGCTTGAGCCGCAGGCAGAGATGCTGTCGGACATCCCCGCATTCGATCTGGAGACGGGATACGAACTCTATCGCGCCTTGCTCGAGCCCGTTGAGAATGGGTGGAAACCGGCAAAAAACATCGTCGTCGTCACCAATGGCGCGCTCGGCCTGCTCCCTCTATCGCTGCTGCCGACGGCGCCGTTTCAAATAAAAGACAGTGATACGCCGTTTGCCGGATATCGCGACGTGCCATGGCTGGCGAGAACTCACGCCGTTTCTCTTGTTCCGTCGGCAAGCGCGCTCCGTACGCTGCGAGCGTTGCCTGCGGGTAAGGCAAAACGGCAGGATCTCATCGGCTTCGGCGATCCCTTTTTCAATGCGGAGCAGGCACGTGACGCTGAAGCGGAGATGCCGGAAACGATTGCGGACGCCAGTACGGTCATGCGCGGCTCTCTGCGCGGATTGCGCCTGCTCCGGCGCTCAAGTCCGCAATTGGAGGGCGTCGATAGCGCCGGTCTTTCCATTCTGCCGCGGCTGCCCGACACCGCCGATGAACTGAAGTCCATGGCGGCCGCGCTGGAATCGGATCCGTCCAAGATCCTGTATCTCGGTAAGGACGCCAACGAGCAGCGGGTCAAGTCGGTCGATCTGTCCGGATTCAAGACTGTCGCGTTCGCAACGCACGGCCTTGTGCCCGGCGATCTGGACGGTCTTTCCCAACCCGCCCTTGCGCTATCTGCGCCTGATGTTTCAGATTCGGATGGCGACGGGCTTCTGACGATGGAAGAGATCCTGGCACTGAAGCTCGATGCGGATTGGGTGGTTTTGTCGGCCTGCAACACCGGCACCGGAGCGGGCGCGGGAGCCGAGGCCGCCTCCGGTCTCGGGCGTGCTTTTTTCTACGCCGGCACCCGTGCCTTGCTGGTCACCAACTGGTCCGTGCACTCCGCATCGGCGCGCGATCTGGTCACAGATTTGTTCCGTCGCCAGTCGCTTGATGCATCCATCACCCGTAGCGAAGCTCTGCGACAGGCAATGCTGGCGCTGATCGATGGCAAAGGATTCACGGACGAGGACGATAAGACGCTGTTCTCATATGCGCATCCGCTGTTCTGGGCGCCCTACAGCATCATTGGTGACGGCGGCCGTACCTGACGGCTATTTTCCGTCGAGGGTCGTTACGGCATCCCAGTCGATCGGCAGTGGGTGGCTCCGGAATGTCTCCGCTCGGCGAAGCAGATGTTGCGCAGGCGCATCGTCCGGTGACGCTGATTTAAGCACTGCGCGAACGCCATCAAAATCTCCGCCCCGCCATAGCGTCAGGGCTTCATCATACAGGCGTACCTTATCGACCAGTCCGGGCATGGCTTCGCCAGCAACCGCCAGCGGCTCGAAAATCGTGACGGGTGCACCGCGACCAACGACACGGACGGTGTCGAGTTCACGCCAAATAATCCCGTTGCTGGCAGCCGACGCGGTATGCTCGGAGGCAATAATCGCGGTCCCGTAGAACTTATTGGCACCCTCCAATCGCGATGCGAGGTTCACCGCATCACCCATCACCGTATAGTTGAACCGCCGCCGCGAGCCGAGATTGCCGACCAGCACCTCACCGGTGTTGAGGCCGATCCGCTGGCGCAGAACAAATGGCAGCTCCTGATTCAGTCGCTTCAGTGCCGTCTCGCATGCCAGCGCCGCACATACGGCATTTTTTGCATGTGCCTCATCGTCAAGCGGCGCGCCAAACACGGCAACTATTCCGTCCCCAATGAACTTATCGACGAACCCGCCGTGGCCTTCGATGACATCGGTCATCGCTGTGAGATAGACATTAATGAGATTGACGAGTTCCGACGGATTGAGTTGCTCCGAGAAAGCAGAGAAGCCTGCGAGGTCGGAAAACAGCACCGTGACGTTGCGCGTTTCGCCGCCCAATGCCGGTGGTTTACTGGACGTCAGCATTTTGTCGATGATGGACGCCGGAAGATACAAGGCAAAATTTCGGCGCAACATCCGCTTGTCTTTGTCTGCGATCACGAAGCGGTGGCCGACTGTGACAGCCAGAGCCAAAACACTGGCAACACTGGCGTCTATGAACGGTACAACAAACCCGAATGTGAAGACCGATACTGCAGCGGCGGTCCACACAGCAATGAGTCCCAAAAGCATGGTGGCGGCGATCGGCGGGCTTGTGGTCAACGCAGCGAGGCTTGCCGCGAAGGTCAGCAGAAATATTCCCGCTGCTGTCTG
>JAEYYQ010000113.1 GCA_023428365.1 Pseudomonadota bacterium
GCGTTGGGATGCGCGGTGGTATGTGTCTCGGCGCTCATGGACGCCTTTCTAACGTCTAGTCACGGTCGGGCAGCTGATACTCACGAGCAAGATTGCCAAATCGCGTAAAGCGACTTTCGAATGCAAGCTGGACAGTGCCGACCGGGCCGTGACGCTGTTTGCCGATGATCACTTCCGCTTTGCCTTCTACGGCGATCATCTTCGTCTGCCAATCGTTGAACTCAGCCGTGCCTTCACGAGGCTTCATGCGCTCGACGTAATATTCTTCGCGGAATACGAACATGACAACGTCGGCGTCCTGCTCGATCGAGCCCGATTCACGCAGGTCGGAGAGCTGCGGGCGCTTGTCTTCGCGTTGCTCCACGGAACGCGACAGCTGTGACAGGGCGATCACCGGCACAGCAAGCTCCTTTGCCAGCGCCTTGAGGCCGGTGGTGATTTCGGTCACTTCCTGCACGCGACCTTCGGATGACTTCTTGGATGAGCCCGTCAGAAGCTGCAGGTAATCGACGATCAGCAGGTTCAGGCCACGCTGACGCTTGAGCTTACGGGCGCGCGCGGCCAGCTGGGCAATCGAGAGGCCGCCAGTCTGGTCAATGTACAGCGGCGATTGCCCCATGACCTTGCTGACTTCCACCAGCCGGCGGAATTCGTTCTCGTCGATCATGCCACGCCGGATTTTTTCCGACGAAATCTCCGACTGCTCCGACAGAATACGAGCTGCCAACTGTTCGGCTGACATTTCCAGCGAGAAGAAACCGACGATGCCGCCGTCGACGGCTTTTTCCGTGCCGTCCGGCTGGATCTCAGATTTGTAAGCCTTGGCAACATTGTAAGCGATATTGGTCACCAGCGCCGTTTTACCCATCGACGGGCGGCCGGCGAGAATGATGAGGTCGGAGCTCTGCAATCCGCCCATCTTGCCGTCGAGATCAACGAGGCCGGTCGACAAGCCCGACAGATGCCCATCGCGCTGATAGGCATTGTTGGCCATCTCGATGGCTTGCGTCAGCGCCGTATTGAAGCTCAGGAAGCCCTGGCCGTACTTGCCGCTTTCGGCCAGCGCGTAGAGGCGTCCCTCCGACTCCTGGATCTGCTGCTCCGGCGGGAAATCGACGGGACTGTCATAGGCCGTGTTGACCATGTCCTCGCCGATGGTGATCAGCGAGCGCCGCGTGGCGAGGTCATACACCGTGCGGCCGTAGTCGGCGGCATTGATGATCGTCGTGGCGTTGACGGCGAGACGGCCGAGGTATTGCGGGACGGTCAGGTTTTCGTCGATCGGCTCGGCATTCTCGAAGAATGTCCGCAGCGTGATCGGTGTCGCCTGCTTGCCCGCCTGGATGATCTTTCCTGCGACCTCGTAGATTTGCTGGTGCAGGGGATCATAGAAATGTTGCGCATCGAGGAAGCCCGCTACTCGGTCCATGGATTCGTTGTTGACGAGGATGGCGCCGAGCAGGGCCTGCTCGGCCTCGATGTTATGCGGCGGCTGGCGAAAATCTAAGGGTTCGCTAGCGGCGGCTTGGGCGCGGAGTTTTTCGGGGGCGAGGAGGGCGTTCTGTGACATGCGCGGAAAGTACCAGATCACGCGCGTCGAGCGGTCAGTGAAGCGCGTGGTTTTGCGGCTTCATCCCCACAATGCACAGTCGCAAATTTTATCGCTTGCAGCGATGCGAATCGGCCATGGTTCCGCAGGATTTGTTGGTGCTATTTGCGCTCATTCACCAGCCAAACGATGCTCCGGTTCGACAGTCTGGTCGCCTCCGCGCCGATAGCGCCGTTCCGTTTCCAGCATGTAATCCCGCGTGATCGGCAGCGTATCGATGCGTTTCACGAGCTGGATCTGGAAAACGATCAGGCCCTGATGCCGGAAGGCAATCTCGGAACCGACGAGATAGAACTCCCACATCCGGCAGAACGCTTCGCCTTTGAGGCGGACGGCTTCGTCACGCCGGGCCATGAAGCGCTCACGCCACGCCTTCAAGGTTTCGGCATAGTGCAGTCGAAGAATTTCGACATCCGACACGATGAGCCCAGCGCGTTCGATCGCCGGCAGAACCTCAGACAACGCCGGGAAGTAGCCGCCGGGAAAGATGTACTTGGCGATGAACGGATTGGTGAAACCCGGTCCATCGGAACGCCCGATGGAATGCAGCAGCGCGACACCGTCCTGTTTCAGCAGTTCGTTGATGCGCCGGAAAAAGCGGGCGTAATGATTGACGCCAACGTGCTCGAACATGCCGACTGAGACGATCCGGTCGAACGTCCCCTGAAGATGGCGGTAGTCCTCGTAGTCAAAACGGACGCAGGACTGCAGGCCCTGCTTCTGGGCGCGATCCTTGGCGATGGCGAGTTGCTCGGAACTCAGCGTCACGCCCTTGATGCTCGCGCCGGTATGTTTTGCGAGCCAAAGACTGAGACCACCCCAGCCGCTGCCGATATCGAGGACGTCTTGCTCGGGGGCCATGGCCAGCTTGGAGGCGATATGCGCCTTCTTGGCCTCCTGGGCCTCGTCGAGATCCGCACCCGGCAGGAAGTAGGCACACGAGTATTGTTTATCGGGGTCGAGGAAGAGATCGTAGATGGCGCCGTCGATATCGTAGTGGTGGGCGACATTACGTTGGCTACGCCAGGCTGGATTGAACTGCTGGACTCGGCGCAGCCAGAGTCGGAAACGATCGAGCAGCCTGAACCATTAGGGCGGCTTGTGCGCATCGAGATTGCGCATCGTCAGGTTCAGGAATTCATAGAGATCACCCTGCTCGATCAGCAGGCCACCGCGCATATAGGCTTCACCGACCGCCAGCTGAGGATTGAGCGCGACAGCACGCTCGGTCGCTTTGTCGGCAAAGCGAATGACGACTTGAGCACCGGACCCATCGCCAAAAACGTGGTGCTGTCCATCGGCGTCGATGACAGCGAGGTCGCCTTTGGCGATGATCCTGCGGAGTACGAGTTCCAGCGGCCAGAACATGGCGGGACCCCGAGACGGTTGCAGACCTTCGACAGCTCCTAAACGTGCGACGAAGGAAAATGTGCCCCGTCCAACGCGTCACAGCAAGACAGATTAGTGTGCTACTGCAACTTGTTGGGGTCTCGCCGTGAGGCCAATAGGCCCTGTTCGAGACGTCAGCCGCGCGCGGCTTCGCCCTCGTCCTCGCCTGCCGGAGACGAACCTTCTTCGAACACGGCGTCCGGATCGAAGGTTTCGAGTTCCATGCGCTCTTCGCGGACAACGGTGACGTCTTCGCCGCGAGCCTGGCGCGCAGCCTCGTCTTCCGAGCGGGCAACGTTAACGGAGACCTTGACGATCACTTCCGGATGCAGAGCCACCTTAAGGTCATGAACGCCCAGGGTTTTCATCGGACGCTCGAGGATGACCTGCTTGCGGTCGATCGTGAAACCGCCCGCTACGATCAGTTCGGCGATGTCGCGCGTAGAGACCGAGCCGTACAGCTGACCGGTGTCGCCGGCCTGGCGGATCGACACGAACTGCTTGCCGGTGAGCTTCTCAGCAACCGCTTCGGCTTCCTTCTTCAGCTCCAGGTTGTTGGCTTCGAGCTGAACCCGGCGGGTCTGGAATTCCTCCATGTTGTCCTTCGTAGCGCGCATGGCCTTGCCCTGCGGGAGAAGGAAGTTGCGCGCATAGCCGTCCTTCACATTGACGACATCGCCCATCTGGCCGAGACGGCCGATACGCTCCAGTAGAATAACTTGCATGTGACTACTCCTGTCTTATCGAAATGCTGTTGCGATTTCAGGTTGATGAAGGTGGTTGCGACGGCGGTTTGCGTCTCAAGGGCGAAATGGGTTCGGCTAGGCCGACCATCGCCACGACGATGCCGCTGAACGGATTGAGGAAAACCAGCGAGGCATAAACCGCGCTGAGGATCATGACGCGTGCGCCCATCCCGCGTGTCACGCTGTGCAGGACGGCAAGTCCGACCAGCAGGAAGGCAAACATGAAGGCGCTGGCGAAGCCGGAGGCGATCAAGCCTAGAAAGCCGGGCAGGAATGTCAGCGCAACGGCAACGGCGAAGGCTATCGGCATCGATCGCGGCAACCGGGTCTCCGACAGGTCAGGCCACGGCCGGATCAATCGTTTGGAGGCCCGTGTTACGAGACCCGCGAGCCACATATTCAGCGTGGCGATCGCCATCCACAGTGATGAAATGGCGCCAGCAAAGCTGACCACCATGAGCTCCGTGAAGGCGGCGATCTCAGGCTCGCCGATCGCAGGAGATCCCGGAGGCGCGTTGTCGACCTGCCCCTGAAAAACGCGATCGAAGGTTTCGCGCAGAGCCGCGCGCAGACTGTCGATGTCGGATGCGGTCGTGACCAGCGCGAGCGCCGCAATCCCACCGGCCCAAACTGAGGAAACTGCGATGATTCTTCCGACCGGATACCATTCGACCGGCGCATTGGGATTGCCCTGGTCCGAGGGACGGTTCAGCAGGGCGAGATAGGACAGCGTGACCGTCGGAATGCCGAGCGTCACCAGATGCATCAGTGCAGCACGCGGAGCCAGCAGTGCGGAGATCAGCACCGGCGCGACAACGCTGGCGACGGCAGCCGAAGCCCAGCCCCAACCGAGACCGGCCAGAGCGAGCGGCAAAGGCGTAAGGAAGAAGAGGACGAGCAGACCCAGCAGTGTTCCCGTCGACGCGGACGCGAACAGGAGCGCCGAGACAATGCCGGCTCCGATACCGATGAGTAGGGCAATGGGCATGAGGTCAGCTGTCCCGCGCTCGAGGCGGTTAGAGATGGGGCGCCGATCGGCACTCCCCAACTCAACCATGCGTTTGGTCTGCGTCGCCGGAACGACGACAGCAGGCTTTCAAATCCTGACTTACTTCAGGACGTAGGGCAGGAGGCCCAGGAACCGTGCTCGCTTGATGGCGCGGGCCAGCTCACGCTGCTTCTTGGCGGAAACGGCGGTGATCCGGCTCGGCACGATCTTGCCGCGCTCAGATACGTAGCGGCCCAGAAGCCGCACGTCCTTGTAGTCGATCTTCGGAGCCTGCGATCCCGAGAACGGGCAGGTCTTGCGACGGCGATGGAATGGCCGGCGAGCACCGGCGGCGGAAACGTCAGCCATGGATTATTCCTCCGAACCGGATTCACGACGCGGGCCGCGGAAACCGCCGCCACCCGGGGGACGCGCGCGGAACGTAGAGCCGCCTTCGCGATCACCGCCACGGTCGCCACCACGGAATCCACCGCGATCGCCGCCTTCGCGGTCACCACCGCGGAAACCACCACGGTCACCGCCGCGGAAACCGCCACGATCACCACCACGGAAGCCGCCACCGCCGCCGCGCTCGCCGTCACGGCGATCATCGCTCTTGCGCATCTGGACCGACTGCTCGGCCTCGTGCTCTTCGACACGCAGCGTCAGGAAACGGATAACGTCGGTGGCCAGACCCATGCGGCGCTCCATCTCGGCCACGGCGGCCGACGGGGCGTCGATGTTCATGAGCGCGTAGTGCGCCTTGCGGCTCTTCTTGATCTTGTAGGCGAGGCCTTTCAGGCCCCAGTACTCGGTCTTGCCGACCGTGC
>JAEYYQ010000144.1 GCA_023428365.1 Pseudomonadota bacterium
ACATCGCGCTTGCGATTGCAGAAGATAATGGCGTTGCGAACATCCTGGCCGCGCATGAGCTGCCGAAGCGACTCGCGTTTGGCCCAGTCCTCGCTGTCACGGCAGAACTGGAAGCGTTGAGTAATCAGCTTCGCCGTCGTCGCGGGCTTGGCAACCTCGATCCGTGCGGGATCTTTGAGGAAGCTGTCGACCAGCCGCTGAATTTCCTGCGGCATCGTCGCCGAGAAGAACAGCGTCTGCCGGCGCGGCGGGAGAAGTTTACAGATCTTCTCGATATCGGGAATGAAGCCCATGTCGAGCATGCGGTCGGCTTCGTCGATGACCAGGATCTCGACGCCCATCAGCATGATGCGGCCCCGCTGGAAATGATCCAGCAGACGGCCTGGCGTCGCGATGAGCACGTCCACGCCGCGATCAAGCTTTTTGACCTGATCGTCCATGGATACGCCGCCGATCAGCAGCGCGACATCCAGCTTGTGATGAATGCCGTATTTCTCGAAGCTTTGCGCGACTTGCGCTGCGAGCTCGCGTGTTGGTGCGAGTATGAGAGAGCGCGGCATCCGCGCCCGAGCCCGGCCGGTTTCCAGCCGAGTGATCATGGGAAGAACGAACGACGCCGTCTTTCCCGTTCCTGTTTGCGCTATCCCCAAAACATCCTTGCCAGTTACAGCGACCGGGATCGCTTCGCACTGAATAGGTGTGGGATTAGAATAACCAGCCGCCTCCACGGCAGCCAGCACCTTGGCGCTGAGCCCAAGCTCAGCGAATGTCGGCGTTGACAATAAAGCCTCGTCTCGTCCTGCGTTCACATATGGCCTCACGTTCCCGCCGAACGACGGACGTTGAAGCCGAGTTAGAGCGCAGGGGGATAGGGGTGCCAAATAACGGCAAAATAATGCGATTAGGCGAAAAAAGGGACTAATGAATGCAATCCCCTGCGCTCGCCACGCGAACCTGCTGACACACGTTAGCCAGAAATGCAAGCAAAACATTGCCTTGGAAGGGTGTGTTCAACAGCACATCACGCTGATGTGTGGCCTGCTTGCACAAAAGGCTTGTATTTTGGGCAGCAAGCACGGCTGTGCCCCAGGAAACAGTCGCTCAAAGGACAATCCACCACAGTTGTCGTGGTTGGTTAGCCAAACCAAGTCAGGCGCTGCGGCGTTGCTTGTCAGAGAGGTACGAAATGAGAGTTTGCGGATATTCCCTGACGTCGGTTGCGTTTGCCGCACTGACAGCGCTCGCCATCCCGGCGAACGCACAATCAACTGACCCAACTGGCGTATGGATAGATCATACGGGCCGTGGTGCCATCGAGATTACACCATGCGGCGATGCTTTGTGTGGACGTGTCGTCTGGACAAAGGATGCGTCGGGCAAGGAAGCCTGCGGCGTTCAGATTCTGGGTGAAGTGAAGGCCTCCGGGCCCGGTGTGTGGGATAAGGGGTGGATTTTTGATCCCGAGGAAAATTCGAAGTACAGCGTCGAGTTGAAGCCGCTGGCCGGCGATAAGCTACGTGTCGTTGGTTATCTCGGCACGAAGCTGTTCAGCGAGACCATGACCTGGACGCGAGCTCCCGCCGATCTGCAGCGGTGTGATGCCACGGAGCAGACGGCCGCGACAGCGCCGGCAACGCCGCCCGCGACCGCTCCGCAGTCAACCGAAACCACTGTCCCCCAGAGTGATAGCAAGGCGGCCGAGGTTGTGCCGCCGAAAGAGCCGCTGCCGCCTGTCGCCGCGGAACCAGCTCCGCAGAAAAAGCCGAGCCGGCAGGCAAATGCGCGGCCGCAGAACTGCAAGGTGGATACGCCTTGGGTTACGGTCCAGTTTCCGTGCCCGGATTGATAATTCGAGACTAGGCCTCGCCCTCATCAGGCGGCTCGGCTAACGTCCTCCCGACGTGCTGATTTGCGGACGTCGGGAGGAAAAAAATGATCACACAATTCACGGTCGGGAATTCGACCGTCCATCGCGTTGTCGAGTTCGAAGAGGCGATCTTCGATCCGTTCTTTTTCTTTCCCGGCCTGACGCCCGAATTACTCGACCAAAATAAGAGCTGGCTGGAGCCCAGGTATATCGATCCGGTAACCGGCAAACTCGTGCTCTGTATCCAGAGCTACGTTGTCCGTACGCCGCATCACAACATTCTCGTCGACAGCTGCGTCGGCAATCATAAGCATCGCCCGCATCGGCCCTTCTGGCACCAGATGACCAGCGATCGGTACGAGAAGAACCTCGCTGCCACCGGTCTCGGAGTCGACGACATCGACTATGTGATGTGTACGCACTTGCACGTCGATCATGTCGGCTGGAACACTCGCCTTGAAAACGGGCGGTGGGTGCCGACCTTCCCAAAGGCGCGCTATCTGTTCGCGGATCGCGAGCTGGATTACTGGACCGAGCGTAGCGCCGCTGACACCGACGCCTGTCCGTGGATCGCCGATTCCGTGCTTCCGATTGTGGCGGCCGGTCGTCATGACGTGGTGAAAAGCGATCACGTTCTGAATGACATCGTGCGTCTCATTCCGACGCCGGGGCATTCGATCGATCACTTTTCAGTGCATGTCGGCAAGGAAGGAGCAGACGCTTTCATCACCGGAGATATGGTGCATTCGCCTCTGCAGATGCGCTATCCCGATTTGTCGATGCGGCTCGACTACGATCAGGAACAGTCTGGACGCACGCGCCGCGCAATATTCGAACGCTTCGCCGATCAGCCGACGCTGTTCTGCACCGCGCATTTCCCGCAGCCGTCTGTAGGCCGGCTGGTCCGGGCGGATGGCGCTTACGCTTTCATTTCCGTTTGAGAGGGTCGCACATGGACGCTTTTGCGCGACGGCGGATTGGAAATACCTCGCTTGAGGTGACGGCATTGGGTTTTGGCGGTGCGAGCCTGGGGGACGCTTATGAAGTCATCCCAGAGGCCCAGGCGGAAGGCGCGCTGGAAGCAGCGTTTGCTGGAGGGATCGGCTATTTCGATACGTCGCCGTGGTACGGCAACGGCAAGAGCGAGATGCGGTTCGGTCGCGTACTGAGAACCAAGCCGCGCTCGTCATTCGTTCTGTCGACGAAAGTCGGGCGTGTTTATTTTCGACCCAGTGAGCCGGACACATATCATCACAGCCGTTGGGTTGGTGGACTGCCATTTGACCGGCGTTTCGACTACACGCGGGATGGTATTCTGAAATCCTATGAACAGAGCCTGCTGCGCCTCGGCATCAACCGGGTGGACGCACTGCTGATCCATGATCTGGATTTGCGCCATCAACTTACGGATGAAGGGATTGCTGCCCGTTTCACAGAGCTGGAAAACGGAAAGGGGTGGCAAGCGCTTGCCGACCTCAAGGCGACCGGAGAAATCCAGGCCATCGGTGCGGGCATCAATCACGTGGGCATGATTCCGCGCTTCCTTGAGCGGTACGATATCGACTTCTTCCTGCTGGCCATGCCCTACACACTGATGGAGCAGGAGGCATTGGACAACGAGTTGCCCCTGTGCGTGGAGCGCGGCGCGTCGGTCGTCATCGGGGCGCCGTTTGCATCCGGCATTCTGGCGCGCGGGCCGCGTCCGGGCGCGCTCTACGGCTACAAGCCGGCGGAGCCAGACATCATTGCGAAAGCCGAGCAGATCGCCGCCGTTTGCGCTCGGCACAATGTTCCGCTCGCTGCGGCGGCGCTGCAGTTTCCGCTCGCGCATCCAGCGGTCGCTTCGGTTGTCCCCGGGCCGGTGTCGAGTGAGGAGGTGAGGCTCAACTTCGCAGCGATGCGTTATCCAATACTGGATGCGTTGTGGGATGATCTCAAATCGGAAAAACTTGTGCGCGCCGATGCTCCTGTCCCGAGAATGAGCGTGACATAAACAACGATCAATTCGGGATCGCGATGGCTCAAAGCGAGCCGCCGCAGGCCGGCGTGACTCCGATGGAACGCCAGGGCGACAACGCTGTTTTATCATCTCATGGGCAACCGTGGATGGAGTTCGAGCGTGATCGCCCGTTTTCACCAACGCCGGTTTTCTTCATCTGGACAGTTCGCGTCACTTTTCACAGTAGTGATCGCTTGCTTGCTCTGCAGCGCCCAAGTTGGGCAAGCGATTGCTCAGACACGCTGGCAGGGCAATCTTTCGCATCCTGCCCGTGAATATTCGCAGTCGGCAGAGAAATCGGTGAAAGGCCAATTGTTCCTGACGCAAGGGCTTGTTTGCGATAATCCTTCGCAAGTCGATGCCGTGGTCACATTGTCGAACAGCGGCGATGCTCTCGAGGGCGCGCTCGAGCAGATCAACGCCGGAGCAGAGGTTCCCCGCTGTGTCGTTGGCAGGGTTTTGATCGCGCGATATGTCGAAAAAGCGCGATCATTCACCGTCGCAAATCGAGAATTCAACGTTCACCGCGTTTTGATCGTTGCGATCGGCATGAAAAAGGAAAACAGCGTCGTGCCGATGTCACTCGAACGGCCGCTGGAGCAGTTCGTCGTCACGACCGATTCATCGCAACCGATTTGACGAACTGGTTTTCGGCTGGTGCGGTCGTCGGTGAAATCATGCCGGCACATATGGCTTCAGCACGTTAGCCCATTCCTCGACCGTCTGACCGCTGCTCATGTTCGGCTCGATCAAACCATTGATCATGAATGTGGGTGAGAAATGAATGCCGTTCTGACGGCTGTACTTCGTATGCCAGCGCAGGGCTTGATCGACGCTTTTCAGTTTGAAAGCATCAGATAAATCGACACCGATCAGGTTTGAAATATCGCGCAGGATGTCGGTAGGCGTACGATGCATATTCGGACCCGAAGAGTGGTTCTCGAACTCGAAGTCCTCGCGATTCTTGAAAATCTCGGCGATTGCTTTCAATGCGGCTTGCGTACCGCCTTCCGTTGCGCTTGCAGCGAGAATGCTGCGCGTCACGATTCCGGAAAATAAATGCCAGGGCTGCGAGACAAAACGAATTTTGATCGTGAGCTTATCGTCTCCGACGGCTGACAGCAGTTGCGGCAGTTTCTCGAATGCGCGTTTCGAAAACGGGCAGGTTGGCTCGAGGAAGACTTCGAGTTCTACGTTTCCCTTCCCCAACTCGATCGGTGCAACAGGTTTCACATCGTGGGCTGACATGTCTCGTGTTCCGCTTGCGGATATTTCAGGACGAACAGCGCTAGATTAAGCGCGGGATGCCGAGGGAGCAACTCGGCCGCAGTCGTTAGTCCGGAACCCGCGTGTGGAATGCTTGTTTCCTCTACAACAGAGAAGTAGCCGAAGGAGTTTACCATGCGGCTCAAAACATTGACGCAGGTCGCCGCGGCGGCGCTGGTGGCGAGTGCCAGTTCGGCCGCCTACGCCCAGATGGGCGGGCAACTGCAGCAGCCCAGTGGCGGCGGATCACCACAGCCCGGACTGCAGATGCCCAAGGGTGAGCCTGGTGGCAGTACGCGCCAGCCGGGTGCGGGTAGTGGAGCAAAGACAGATTCCGAACGCGGACAACGTAACCTCACCCCGCAGCGTGGCGCATCGGAGCAAAAATCGCGAAATCGCCAGCAAGAACGTGTCGGTGAACAACAAGGCCAGAAGAAAGAGAAGCGCGCTGGCGAACGCCAGGATGGAATGAAGAAGGAGCAGCGGGCAGGCGAGCAACGCGGCAAGGATCGCCAGCAGCAGGCCAGAGAGCGGCCCGGCGGGGAAGCAGGAAAGGGCGCGGGCGGTGGCGTTGGTGCGCGGCCCGACATGAGCAGTCAGCAGCGGACGACAATTCGTCAGCGATTGAGCAGTGGCCCGCGGGTCAACGAGGTTAACTTTGCAGTCGCCGTGGGTACGCGGATTCCAAGGAGCGTCTCGCTGCGCGTCCTTCCGGCATCGGTGATCGAAATCGTCCCGCAATATCGCGGCTATCGCTATGTTCTGGTGGGAAACCGTATTCTGATCGTTGATCCGGAAACATTCGAGATTGTGTACGTGATCAGCTAGCAACCTCATTCATGAAATAACGTTCGTTCCCGGCCTTGGAGTTCCGAGGCCGGGAATTTCTTTGTAGATTTGGATTCCGGTCCGTTTGACCGCATCAGGGTGTACCGAGAGGGCATTGTCATGGATCGCGAGAACCTTGAACGGCTACGCGCCAAGTACGGAACGGCAGGGGCCGGGGATGTGCATGATCCTGAGTTCAAGAAGGTCGTGGACATTCTATTTTCCGATGCGGAACGGCGCGCAAAGCCGTATGAGGGCGTTTCGACATTCCTGGACGCGCCATTGCGCACGGATGCCGCAACGCATGACGATTTTGGCGGTCTGGATGTGGCGCTCGTCGGAGTGCCGATGGACCTCGGCGTCACCAATCGCCCAGGCGCCCGGCTTGGTCCGCGCGCCGTTCGCCAGATCGAACGGGTGGGTCCTTATCACGAAACCCACAAGATCGTGCCCGCCAGTCTCGTGAAACTGGCCGACATCGGCGACGTACCGTTTCGCAGCCGCTACAGCCTTGCGGACAGTCACGAGGATATTGAGACGTTCTATACGCGCCTTCATGCGGCCGGTGTGATCCCGGTGTCTGTCGGCGGGGATCACTCGATGACGCTGCCGATCCTCAGGGCTTTGGGCCGCGACCGACCGGTCGGGTTGCTCCATATCGATGCGCATTGCGATACGGGTGGGCCATTCGAGGGCTCGAAATTTCATCACGGCGGACCGTTTCGTGAGGCCGTGCTCGCGGGGGTTCTCGATCCGCAGCGTACGATTCAGATCGGTATTCGCGGTAATGCCGAATATCTATGGGAGTTTTCGCGCGATAGCGGCATGACGGTCATCCATGCGGATGAGTTTATGCGCCTCGGTATCGACGCGACGATTGCCCGGATGCGTGAGGTATTGGGTTCCGGGCCGACCTACATCACGTTCGATATCGATGCGCTCGATCCGGGCATAGCACCGGGGACCGGTACTCCGGAAGTTGGCGGGCTGCTGTCGCGCGAGGCGATGGCTTTGATCCGGGGCGCGGCCGGTCTGGATATCATCGGCGGCGACGTGGTGGAGGTGGCGCCTCAGTATGACACTACGACCGCGACGGCCCAGGCAGGCGCGCAGATGCTGTTCGAGATCGTTTCGGTGATCGCGATGGCTTGCGCGCGCCGCCGTGAGGTGGCGACCGCCTGACTATTGGCGGGCAATCCGCAGCGCCGCATCGAGGGCAGAAAAATACCCATCGAGGCCCAGCCCGAGGATAACGCCCTTGGCTGCTGACGCGGTTACAGAGTGAATATTGCGGGCATAGTGGTTGGTCAGATGGATCTCAACCACGGGCACCTTGATCCCGAGCATGCAATCACGCAGCGCGTATCCTGCATATGAAAAACCGCCTGGATTGAGCACGATTGCGTCGACGTTGCTGCGATGAGCTTCCTGCAGCCGTTCGATCGCCTCGCCCTCGATGTTGGAATACACGATCTCAATTTCGTAGCCGTTTGCGGCAGCGTGACTGCGAAGTTTCTCATCCAGTTCCGCCGCGGTCGTCTTTCCGTACACTTCCGGTTGGCGAATTCCGAGCCAGTTCAGATTGGCTCCTTGTAGTACGAGTATTCTCGTCACCGTTTTCTCCCTGCTTTCACTGTAGGTGCCTTGATTTGTTTTTTGCGTCCGTTTCCATTTCCCCCATCTGCCCCATAAGCGGCCTGAACAGTTCGGAGAAATGAAGGATAGAGAATATCCAGGCGATCGAAGTTTCCGGCGTCCTGCGTGATGGTGCCGGCCGCGTTGACGATGCTGACAGCCTGCACGACGATCTCCGTCACCGGTGCGGTAGATTTGATCTCGCTGCGCTGCATCGCGCTTCTGACGCCCGCTTCGATGTCGGATGACAGCACGCGAGCAAACCTCTGTAGCGTGGAGCGCGCCTTTTCCCCGATGACGTCACTGTCATTGCGCATGCGGGTGATCAGGCTCCAATGCTTGCCTCCCGGGCCACGATTGAATTTCGTGTAGCGCTCGCGATTGAAAGCGTGGATGCCTTTGACTTTCTCCGCGAAGGTGCGCGTGTCATCGCGCCAGATGCTGGCCATGCGTGCCAGGGTGCCGTTGACATAATCCTCAAGGACCTCCTCCAGCAGCTTCTGCTTGTTGCCGAAGTGGTAGTGGATATTGGCGCGGGTGATGCTGAGTTCAGAGGCAATGTCGCCGAAGCTGACACCGCGATAACCATGGCAGATAAAAAGGTCGGTCGCTGTGGACTTGATCTTCTCGCGCATGCTTTCGCGTGGGCGCGCGCGGTCGGGCCGGTTCACCAAGGCAATTTCCTGTTGCTGTACAGGCATGTTCTCATGAGCCTTTGAGCTTGGGGCAGCCCTTATTGCATTGCAGAACCGAGGGTCGCGAGCAAGGATTTGCTACGCATAGGAGACCCCTGCCGATGGTTGCAGGGTGGTTCGTCGTATGGTACGAACACACTGACTTACGTGCAAGTCAGGGGACGTGCATGAGGTCAGGGGAGGTCGTTGGCGGCGCATGCTTGCGATCATGTTCAGTGTGCAGAGCGATATGCCGTTCGCCGAATTCATCATCACTGACGTTTCGGCGTGGCGTGCCTGTTGAACATTCAGATTGACATCGCGCAACCCTGACGCCGTAAGGCGGCATGTCGCGGGAGTAACGAGACTATAGCCTTCCAAAACAAAGAGTTTTAATGGAGAGCTGTGTGGCTCTCAGCTAACTGCAAAAGGGAGATGTGTAAATGAAGCGAAAGAACTGGCTGCTCGGAGCAGCTGCTGCCATCGGAGTGGCGGCCGCTGGTATGAGCGCGCAGGCGGCCGATAAAGTCGTCAATATCTGGCATACCGAGCCGAACCCGGCGACGAAGGCGGCTGTCGACGAGATCATCAAGGATTTCGAGAAGGCCAATCCTGGCATCAAGATCGTCCAGGAAGCGATCGGCTGGGGTGACCTCGACAAGAAGATGCAGGCTGCTTTGGCGTCGGGCGCTTTCCCCGAGGCTGCGCATGGCCAGACCTATGTTGAGCGCTCTCTGTCGGCCAAGGGGCTTCTGCGCCCGCTTAACGACGTGATCGAGTCGATCGGTGAGGACGACATCTTCGATGTCGTGAAGAAACTCGACTACAATCCGAAGGACAAGAAATACTACGGTCTGGCCCACGCCGTTGGCGTCGACCTGATGGTTTACCGCAAGGATTTCTTCCGCGATGCCGGCCTGGATCCCAACAAGGCTCCGGCAACTTTCGCTGAATTCAAGGACATGATGGTCAAGCTGACCGACAAGAGCAAAGGCCGCTACGGTCTGAGCCTCGCCGGCCCCGGCTTCTTCATGAACGAAGACCTTTATATGTGGGTTGGCTCGAATGGTGGCCGCCTGTTCGACGAGAACGGCCGTCCGACCTTCACCGAGAAGCCGGTTCTCGAGGTTCTGCAGTTCTGGAAGGAGCTGAATGACTGCTGCTTGGCACCCGATTGGCTGAGCCGCGATTATCTCGCGACCTTTGCCGATCTGGCAACGGGCAAGACTGCGCTGATCATGGGTTGGGGCCGTGGCAGCGGCTACTTCGAGCAGTACGCTCCGGAGCTGGTTGCCAAGGGTGACATCGGTGTGTTCGAAACGAAGCCGATCGGTCCGTCGGGCAAGACTTCCCTGACGCAGTTCGATAGCGAGCCGTGGATGATCTTCAAGGATTCGAAGAATCCGGAAGAGGCTGCTGCGTTCTTGAAGTTCTTCTACAAGCCGGAGAACTACATCAAGTACATCAAGTCGGTTCCGGTTCACTTCTTCCCGATCACCAAGTCGCTCCGCACCAATCCGGAATACCTGGCGATCCCGGACATCAAGAAGTGGGGTTTCTGGACCGACGCTCAGCATAAGGTGATTGAGAACGACGAGCCGAAGCCGGTCATGATCACCGAGTGGGACGATCTTGATCTGCCGTTCATCGCCGAGATCGCCGGCTCTACCATCCTGATCGACATGGTCACTGACGTCGTGAAGGGCGGCAAGACGCCGGAAGAGGCCGCGAAGCGGGCTCAGGGCCGCGCCGAAACGCTGATCACCCAGCTCGGCTACAAGAAGTGGTAAGCGCAGGATAGTTTTTCCTATCGCTTTCCGGTTTTGCTCCTCCCGCATCGAGCGCCACGCTCGATGCGGGACGGCTTTTGAAGCTGTTTTTTTTATTCGGTCCCATGACGCAACCAAATGACATCGTCGCCGCGACGCAAGTTCCGACGCCCGTTATCAAAAAAGGGGTGATGCGAACACCGCGCCCACGGCGTATGCCAGAGCATTGGAGGGGCTATGTCTTGTTGGCGCCTGCTGTTCTGATGGTGGCAGCGCTTATTCTGTATCCGGTCGGTTATTCCTTCTGGATCAGCCTCCATTCCAAGCACGCCTATATGCCGATCCAGACGTTCGTCGGGCTGGAGAACTATCGCTATTTCCTGTTCGAGGATGAGGACTTCTGGCGGTCGCTCAAGCTCGGTATCATCTTCACGATCGGCTCGCTTTTCTTCCAGGTTCTGGTCGGTGGCGGCGCAGCGCTGCTGCTCAACGA
>JAEYYQ010000195.1 GCA_023428365.1 Pseudomonadota bacterium
CCTATGCATTGCGCCCGTTCACACTCTCGGCGAACAGTGCTCCTCAGGCGAGCGCCGCGCGATAACCAAACTTCCTGCGAGGATCCGTCGATCATGTCTGACACAACCAAAAACATCGGGATCGACCCGGGGCTGACGCCACGGCCGGTCGATCCCGGCACCCGTATCGGCCACGTTCATCTCAAGGTCGCCGATCTCGATCGCGCGCTGGCCTTCTACTGCGGTGTGCTGGGCTTTGAGCTGATGCAGCGTTATGGCACGCAGGCAGCGTTCGTGTCGGCTGGTGGCTATCATCACCATATCGGCCTCAACACCTGGCAAAGCAAAGGTGGAAGCCCGCCGCCGCGAAACAGCACTGGGCTGTTCCATGTGGCGATCCTTTATCCGACACGCGCCGCACTCGCGGATGCGCTGCGACGGCTCATGGCCGCCGATATCAATCTGGAAGGTGCATCAGATCACGGCGTCAGCGAAGCGCTCTATCTCTCCGATCCCGACGGGAATGGCATCGAACTCTACGTCGATCGACCGGAAAACGAGTGGCCGCGCACGTCTGAAGGCCACATCGCGATGGACACCCGGCCGCTCGATATTCATGCGCTTTTGGCAGAGACGGACGCCAAACCAGCGTCGGCGTGATTCAAATTTTCAGTCACACGACGCTGCCGTCCAGCTCGGCTGAACGGTGAGTTCTGGTCTTGAGGGCTTCCACACGTCGGTTCTTAGGCGCGGTCGCCGACGCCGCCCGCGCCGTCCACGGCGATTGGCACGACGTACGATGGATCGATATGGACGAAGATCGTCTCTCCCTCCTTCAGTAAGTCACGAGGGAAAGACTGGACGCGCAAGACGCCTCCGGGCCAATCAATGATGTAGCTGACAATATCTCCGAGAAGAATTCGCCGGCTCACGGTGGCTTGCCACTGGTTTTTGGCCCCTGGCACTGCCGACCGCCGCAACTCTGGATAGACCGTCCGCACAGCGACCAAGTGTTGGCCGCTTTCGTCGGGCTCTTGCAGGTCCACGTCGGCCGTATACTCGATGAGCGCATCGCCGATTTTCAGCATCGATGCCCCCGATGGACCGGCCTGCGCTGGCGTTCCTGACAGTATGTTCGCTGCGCCGATGAAATCGGCCACGAACCGCGTACGCGGCCTGTCATAGATATCGAACGGCCGACCATCCTGTTCGATATTGCCTTCCCGCATGACGATGATGCGATCAGAAATCGCCATCGCTTCTTCCTGGTCATGCGTAACGTAAATCGTGCTCAGGTCGAAACGGTTCTGCAGCTCCTTGATCTCCTCGCGCATGCGAACGCGCAGCCGTGCATCGAGATTGGAGAGCGGCTCGTCGAGCAGCATGGCCTTGGGGCGAGCAGCATAGCTACGCGCCAACGCCACGCGCTGCTGCTGACCGCCACTGAGATTGGTGGCCGGTCGCATCATGAAATCTTCCATGCCAACCATGCGCAAAACTTCTTTCACGCGCTCCTGGATTTCGGAAGCCGACATGCGCTGCACACGCAGGGCGTACGCGACGTTCTCGAATACCGTCATATGCGGCCAGATCGCGTAGCTTTGAAACACCATCGACAGCTTGCGCTTTTCCGTCGGAACATTGATGCGCTTGGACGATGAGAAAACCGGCACGCCATCGATGATGATCTCGCCGGATACAGGCGTTTCGAGGCCAGCAATGCAGCGCAGCGTGGTGGATTTTCCGCAACCGGACGGTCCCAGCAGCGAAAGATGTTCCCCCTGCCGAACCTGGAAGGAGATCTCCTTGACCACGACCTTGCCGTCATAGGCGGCCGTCAGCCCCCGCACATCGATGTATTTGGCAGATGCCGTATCGGACACGGAGCCCTCTTTCGTTTTTGAAGAAGCGACTGGTGCTTCCATCAAACCGACCATCGTCGGTCTCCTCCCTGGAACAATGCTATCGTTACATTTTCATTTCGCGGCCGGTCCATCGCCGGACGGCGTAGAGCGCGATCAGAATGATGATCGCCTGAACGATCGCCAGAGCACTGACGCGCGGCAATCCTCCCGAATCCCAGAAGCTGAAGATGGCCGGCCCCAGGACGGGATTATGCGCATCCGACAGGAAGAGCGACGCACTGATTTCGCGCACCGACACCATGAACAGCAATGCCCATGTTGCCAGAAGACCCGATCGAAGCAGCGGCACAGTCACCGTCCTCAGCACACGCCACCAGTCGGCGCCACTGACGCGAGCTGCTTCCTCCAAGGCGCCGTCGATCTGGACCACGACGCCGCTCATCCCGCGATAAGCCAACGGAAGAAACACGACGATATAAGCGAACAGAACCGCGAACAGTGTGCCGTAAAGAGGAATTGGCAGCGTCAGGACCATCCACAGGAAGCCGAACGCGAAGATCAGTCGCGGAAACGCCTGCGGAAGCATCGTCACCTGCTCCAGCAACTTCCGCCCGCCGCTCTTGGAGCGATAGACAGCGATTGCAATGAGAGTGGCGCAAGCTGCCCCGATGGTACCAGTTGCCACGCCGAGTATCAGGCTATTGATAATGGCTTGGCGCGTGGTCGGGAAATCGATGACCACGTACTGGTAGTTGGCCAGCGTCCAGTTTGCCGGATTGAAGCTCAATTCACTGCTGGTCTGCAAAGACGCCAGAAGCAAAGCGCCAAGCGGCAGGACAAGCGCAATGGCAATGTAGAAGCAGGCAAATCCGAACATCGGCCACTTCCATTTGCCCATGTCCATTTGGCGCGGACGATAGTTGCGCCCTGACACGACAACAAACGAGCGACCGCGCAAGACGCGCTGCACCAGCCAAACCGCGACCGCAGTGATAACGATCAGCACGAGGCCGAGTGCTGCAGCGAGCGGATAGTTCGGCGGATAGCCCTGCAGCAGCACATAGATGGCGTTCGTCGCGACGTAGAAGCGCGCGCTCGTGCCCAAAATCGCTGGAATCGCGAATGATCCGAGGATCGAAGCGAACATGAAGAGCGCAGCGCTCAAAATAGCCGGCAGCATCAGCGGTAGAGTAATCTTGAATGCGGTGCGCCATTTGCCACCGCCGAAGATCGACGAGCTTTCCTCAAGCGCCGGATCCATCCGCTGCATCGCAGCGCCGATGATCAGGATCGCGACTGGAGCTTCAAAAATCGCTTCGACGAAAATGATCCCCAGCGGCGTATAGATGTCAATCAACGGCGACGTGGCGCCTGTCATCCACATGTAAGCGCGATTGATGAGACCGTCGCGCGGCGCGCCGAGTTGACTCCACGCCAGCGCGCCGACAAGCGGCCCCAGCGGATAGGGAATGGCGACCAGCAGCTCGAACCATTTCCGTCCCGCAATATTTGTGCGGTGGATCAACCAGGCGAGGCCAATGCCAATCGTAATGCCGAGCAGGGTTCCGCCGGTGGCAATCAGCAATGTGTTGCCGATCCAATCGAGATGATTGGTCAGCTCAATAAAATTAGCGAAGCCATATTCAACAGCCGGCAGTGCCTGGGGATCGCCGACGTTGAATGCGCTCGTTATCAATAGAAAGATTGGATACCCCAGCACCCCGATGATGAGGACGAGGGGTATCCATACTTCTGGCCCGATGCGCGTCCACGAACTGACGCGCTCAGAGATCGCCGGCACGGCGACCGTACGACTTGTCATAGGCCGGTCATCTTATTCCAAATGCCAACGAACTTCTTGCGCGATGCCGGGTCCTGATATTCGGCAAACTTGACTGGCAGCAGAAGCTTCGTCGTTGCGATGTTCGGGACGTGCTCGACGGTGACATCCTTGCGTGCGGACGGCGAGCCTTGAATATCGTTCCAGGTCTGCTGACCTTCGCGCGATGTCAGATAATCGATAAAGATTTTCGACGCGTTGGGCCGCTTCGTACCGATGATGCCGACAACCTGGTTGACCGACGGCGTGCCGATCTCGGGGAACACGGCTTTGACCGGATTGTTCGCACGCATCGCCTTCACGTACTGGAAGATGCTCACGCGGCCACCGATTTTAAGATTTCCACGTTCGATGTCCTGCTGGATCTGGGTCGAAGAGGAATACGCACGCGGCTTCAGCTCCGCCAGCTTGTCGAAAAAGTCGGCCGGCAGCACATCCTTCATGACAAACCAGAACGCGTAAGACGTTCCCGCAGAAGCGTTCTGGAAGCCGATCTGCCCGGACCAACGCGGATCGAGAAGATCAGTCCACGTTTTGGGCGCCTCCTCGTCCTTTACGAAGCGCGGATCGTACATCATCGGCCCGGCGTTGATGTAATAGGACGTATACCAGCCCGGTTCGTCGCTGCGATATTCCGCGTCGAACGCGTCAATCTCCTTCGGAACGTAGCGCATCAGCCGGTTCTGCTGACGCAGGTTCTCCATGATGCCGGCATCCGACGTCAGATAAACGTCACCGCTTACGCTCCCCGTCCGATGCTCAGCTTCCAGCTTCGGCACCGCGGCACCTGGCAGAAGGCGCTGCTGAACAGTCTTAATCCCTGTCTTCTCAGTGAAAATCTGCAGAAACTTTACAACGTCCGCTTCCTGATCGCCGTGCCAGACGACGAGCGCGCCCTCACCTGCCGCCGCTTTCGCGTCAGGCGCTGCAGTTGCTTGCGCCAACGCACGACTCCGCGGGAGGCTTGCTGCAGCGAGACCTAGCCCCGCGGATACGAGCAGCTTGCGACGCGAGGTGTTGAAACCAAGAAGCTTTGTCGTGGGGGTCTTAGGCTCTGTCATGTTCAGTCCTCCCAGACTGCAATGCGCGCATTGTGCGCGTCTATTCAGGATATAAAATTCAGCGGCGATTATTGCGCATCATACGAACCCGTCAAGCCCAAGCTTGGCCCTCGCGACAAATTCGGCACAAAAAACTTCCAGCTACGATCTATGATCTGTGATCATTGATTGTTGCCGAGAGCTGTGACAACAATGGATGGGACGCCCGCCACAATGAACGGCAGAGACGCCCTTGCGAGCTACCTCATGAACTTTACACCGACTGACGAACAGAGCATGGCCGTCGAGGCGTGGCGGCGCGTCCTGGAACGCGACGTGCGCCCGATCACGGAACGCCATCATGATGCGCCGTTTCCCAAAGAGATTCTCAAGGGACTTCTAAGCCTAGCAAGTCAGTACGGCGTCGGTAGCGGCTGGGTGCCGGAAGACGGTGGCGGAATGGGCCTGGATTTCGTCAGCAGCGGGCTGATGTATCAGGAACTGGCACGGGTCTCAGCGGATCTTGCAGGCGCGGCCTTCGTCAACGAGGGCGCCGCGCTCAAGGTATTCAACGCCGGCTCGCCGCAGCTCAAGGAGCGTTATCTCAAGGATACGATTGCGGGCAAGCTGATTGGCTGCTCGGCGATCAGCGAGCCGAATGTCGGTTCGCACGTCAGAGGTATGCAGACGCGCGCCGTCCGCGACGGCGATAGCTATCGTATCACGGGCGAGAAGCTCTGGATTTCCAACAGCGCCGTTGCCGACTATGTGGTTCTGGTTGCGGCAACCGGAGATCAGGAATTCACGATGTTCCTGGTTGATCGCAAAGAGCATGGTTTCCGGACCGTTGAAGTGGAGAAACTCGGCCTCAACGGGTGGTCGCTTGGACAGATCATTCTCGAGGACGTCGTCGTTCCCGCGACCAACATCATGGGCAAGCTTGGTGGTGGACTACGCGAAACCATGAAGGGGTTCGAGCGCTCGCGCTGTTTTATCTCACTTGTTGCTCTGGGACTTGGTCAAGCGAGCCTCGAAGCATCGATCTCATATGCCAAGGAACGCGTACAGTTCGGCAAGCCGATCGGCGCGCATCAACTCGTTCAGCAGCTCATCGCAGAAATGGCCACGGAACTGGATGCTTCACGTCTGATGGTGTTCCGCGCCTTGTCGCTGCTTGATCAAAACATTGGATCGAACATCGAAGCGGCGATGGCCAAGGTTTTCACGACCGAAGCGGTCCAGCGGATCACGTCAAAGGCGATCCAGGTGCATGGGGCCTTTGGAATCAGCAAGGAGTTTCCGGTCGAACGGTATTTTCGTTCAGCGCGCCTGCTGACAATTCCCGATGGCACGACGCAGATCAACAACCTCGTCATCGGGCGCAATCTTCTCGGCCTGGACGCCTTCGCATAAAGAGCCCGACGTTGCCCATGATTGACTTAGACAGAATTTCAGTGGCGGACGTCGAGATCCTGGTTCTCGGTGGCGGCTTGGCTGGCACGCGGGCGGCCGTCGCGGCGCGCGAGGCCGGTGCGGTCGTGGGGCATGCTTTTCTTGCGCGCGGCGCATCACCCTATGTGATTGGTGCGAATGTGCCGCTTGGGACCGTGGACGCAAGAGACCGGCCGGAGCAATACATCATAGACATGCAGGAGGGCGGCTATCATCTCAGCGATCGCCGTCTGCTCGACGCGCTGGCCGAAAATTCCGTTGCGTCGTTTGAGGATCTCGTCCGTATCGGAGTGCCGTTCGCGAAGGATGACAACGGCTATCTGCAGCGTCATCTGTCCGGAAATGCATTTCCGCGCTCTGTGTACGTTCCGCAGGGCGTCGGCAAGGTCGTGCTCGAGCACCTGATGCGGCGCGGAGAAGAAATCGGTCTGCGCACATGGTCCGGATATCGGGTCGTGGCGTTGCTGCAAAATGAGGGCGCCGTCGTTGGTGCCCTGATGGTCGACCGGCGGTCCGGCGACGTGTTGGCGGTGCATGCCGGCGCTGTTGTTCTGGCGATGGGTGGCATCGGTCAGCTCTATAGCGACAGTACCTATCCAACGGACGTGGCATCGGACGCGTACGCGCTCGCGCTCGAAGCCGGCGCCACACTGATCGACATGGAATTCGTGCAGTTCGAGCCGGTCGTCACCGTTGATCCGGAGGGCTGCCGCGGTATGGAAATGCCGACGGCCATGCTGGGCGATGGCGCGCAGCTTCTTAATGCGCGGGGCGAACGCTTCATGTTCCGCTATAACCCTGAGCACGGCGAGAAGAAAATCGAGAAGGCGCGGATGTCGCTGTGCATCCAGCAGGAGATCGACGAGGGGCGCGGCCTGGAAGGCGGCACAGTCCTTTTCGATACGACAACGGTTCCTGTCGACAAGCTGGAAAGCTACGTCTCGCACTGTAAGCGTCTCCGCGCGTCGGGACTTGAGCCACGGGAGCGCGGCCCTCTCGTCAGACCAGCAGCACACAGTGAAATGGGCGGCGTCGCGATAAATCCTGACGGCGACACCGGCGTCTCCGGGCTATACGCGGCCGGTGAAGCCAGCGGCGGCATTCATGGCGCCAGCAGACTTGCCGGTAATGGCGGCGGCGAGACCATCGCGATGGGCTGGCTCGTCGGACGCGCGGTGGCTCGCAATCGCAGGATGCCGCCGGCCACGGATTGGACCGCGGTACACGCGGCAGCGCTGAAGAATTTCCTGCCGACTCAAAACAGCAGGGAGCAATTCTCTCCAGATCAGATCAAGCACGATATCCGCGCAACAATGAGCGAATGCGCCGGCCTCTATCGGACCGCTGAAGGCCTGAACGCCGGTTTGAAGCGCATCGCCGTATCCTCCGAGCATGCAAAGGAGCTTCCCACGATGACGTTGGATGAAGCGCTGCAGGCTCGCTCATGCCGGAACATGGCGTTGACCGCGCGTTTGATCCTGGAGGCTGCCTTGGCACGCGCGGAAAGTCGTGGCGCCCATCAACGCCGGGATTTTCCTGCGCGCGATGATGCGCATTGGCTGAAGCACATCAGTTTCAAAAGCAATACGTCAGGCGCGGTTCAGATGGATGAAACGCCGCTGCGTTGACAGATCATTCGGAGGCTATGGTGACAAACAAACCTCTCAACGGCATCAAGGTCGTCGATTTCACGCGCATGTTTGCCGGGCCGTTCTGCGCCATGCTGCTCGGCGATCTCGGCGCGGACGTCGTGAAGATCGAGTCGCCGGATGGCGATCCGATCCGTCATCAGGGGCCGCCATTCTACGACAAGGAAAGCATGAGTTTCCTGGCGGTGAACCGCAACAAGCGGTCTGTCGTCCTCAACGCCAAACAGCCAGAGCACCTTGAGCTGATCCACAAACTGGTCGGCGAGGCCGATGTTACCGTCGAGAATTTCCTGCCCGGCGTGATGGATCGCATGGGACTGAGTTACGCCGAAGTCTCGAAGAAATATCCAAGTCTCATCTATGCGTCGATGTCCGGAATGGGCGCGACGGGCCCGCTGCGCGACAAGAAAGCGTTCGACCTCACTGTTCAGGCCGAAGCCGGCTTCATGAGCCTGACCGGCGAGCCCGGCGGACAGCCGATCAAACTCGGCACATCGGTTTTCGATCTCGTCTGCGGCCAATACGCGACCAGCGCCATTCTGACGGCCCTTTATCAGCGCACGCAAACCGAACGCGGATGCCTCATCGAGACCAGTCTTTTCGAGGGATTGGTGAGCTTTCTCGTCGATGCCGGCATGGAATGGCTGCTGATGAATAACCTTCGCGAGAAGTGGGGATCGGAACATGCGAGCACCGTTCCCTACAAAGCATTCAAAGCCAAGGACGGCTGGATCGTCATCGGCGCAGCGGTGCAGCGACTCTACGAGACGTTTGTCAACATTCTCGGGCGGGACGATCTTGCAACCGATCCTCGCTTCGTCACCTTGAAAGGACGCGTTTCCAATCGCGCGCTGCTCTACGAAATCCTGGATGCCGAGGTCGCAAAGTGGCCGATGGCGGAACTGGCGCAAAAGCTCGACGCCGCCGGAGTGCCGTGCGCTCTCGTCAACACAATGAAAGACGTGTTCGAACATCCGCAAACGGCGGCACGACAGATGCTCGTGAATATTCCCAAGAGCGACGGCACGGAAATGCCGATGATCGGTTCCGCGATGACATTCAACACGTTCGACATCACCTCCGGATGGTCCGCTCCGCCTGCCCTTGGCCAGCATACCGATGAGGTGCTGCAGGAATGGCTCGGTCTCAAGCCCAGCGCGGCAAGTTGAGGGGGAGGCATCGCACATGACTTACGAAAGCAATCCCGTCGTCGAGATCGGGGCACGGATCGTCTACACGAAGACCATCACCGAAACGGACGTTTATATGTACGCTGGCGTGACGGGTGATTTTTCGCCCAATCACATCGACGAGGTCTACATGAGCGAGGGCCGCTACGGCCACCGCATCGCGCATGGCACGCTGATGATGGGCTTGATGTCCGCCGCGTCGGCGCGGCTACGGCTGGGCCGGACCGTTTCCCTGGGCTACGACCGCGTACGTTTCACGGGGGCGGTGCTGTTCGGCGATACGATCTCGACAACCTACACACTGACCCGGATCGATCGCGAGAAGCGGCGCGCCTACGCCGATGTCGAATGCACCAATCAGAATGGAAAAGTGGTCGCAGTGGCAACCAACGTTCGCGCATGGGTGGACTGATGAG
>JAEYYQ010000378.1 GCA_023428365.1 Pseudomonadota bacterium
CGAGACGGCACCCCTGAGCAAATTCCGGAAGGTCCACGTATTCATTGACGGTATGAATTTCGTATTGGCCCGCTCCAATCGTGACGGTCGGAACGCCGTGTTTATCCAGCCAGTTGGCATCCAACCCGCCATTTGAAAACACGTGAACAGGTTCCAGGCCCAAAGCTTTTATCGCCGCGTCGGCATGCCTGACAATCGGAGTGTCCTCGGAAAGATGGAACGGCGGGTACGCGGCAACATGCGAGAATTTGACTTTCGCCATTTCCCCGTTTGCGTCTTTCACCTGCTCCTTAGCCTTCGCGAACGACTCCTCAAATCCTCGCGCGATTTCCGTCGCGAAAGACGCTTCGCGGCTACGCGCCTCACCGCGCAGAAATGCATAATCAGTTACGACGTTTGTGGCATCACCAGCAGACGTACCGTCCTCGCCGCCGAATATACCGATATTGCTCGTGCCGTTTCCATTCGGCTTGGTCACTTTGCCGAACCATCCGGCCCTGTGCGCCTCTGTCAGCCCGATTGCGCCGACCAGCGTGGCTGAAATCCCCTTTTCTGGAGCGACGCCAGCATGAGACGCCTTGCCATCGATCTCGACTTCCCAATTCTCCTGGCCAACCGCGCCAATCAGCAATTCCGAGGCAAGCTTGCCATCAACATTGAAGCACATGGTCGCCCCACCCAGATCTTTCGGATGGAGTTCCCGCGCACCGTGCAATCCGCTTTCCTCGCGGACCGTGAATAACAGAGTTATCGGTGGGTGAGGCAAATTATGCTTCAGCAGCGTTTCCACCAGCGTCACGAGCACAGCGCACCCTGTGCGATTGTCGCCACCTAGCGCCGTCGTCCCGTCCGTAATAATCCGATCACCCTCCCGCTTCGGTTTCGCTCCTGCGCAAAGGGGAACGGTATCAAGGTGGGTAGAGAACAAAATCCGAGGCCCAGGGCGCGTGCCAGGCAGGGAGACGAAAAGATTTCCCGTTTGTGTCGGGACCGGAATCCGGTGATGCGCGGTGTCGAACCAAATGGCGGAACTCGGCACACCCAGTGCAACAAGTTCGTCACTTATCGTCTCGGCAATTGCCGCCTCATATCCTGTAACCCCTTCGACAGACAGATACCGCATAAGGCGGTCTTCTGCTGCTGCGACGTCGAGCGGAACAATGTGAATAGCCATGACGCGTCACCCTTATCTCGAGTATGTTCACCAGCGCATTCCAGAACCCGGACGTCAACGAACGTCCGTCAGAGGCCCCATGGGAGACCGAGCATCTTCCAGATTGCGAAAAGAGCAGTCCACAGCACGAACATCCAGATAACATACGGGATCATCAACGAAACGACCGTCCCGACACCCGCGTTCTTGTCGTATTTCTGAGCGAAACCGACCACGAGCGCGAAGTATGCGTTCAAAGGCGTGATCGCATTCATGGGCGAGTCGCCAACGCGATAGGCAGCGAGCACCGCTTCCGGTTCGACGCCGAGCTTCATCAGCAGCGGGACGAACACCGGCGCAAATATCGCCCACTTGGCAATGGCTCCGGTCAGAAGCAGGTCGATGATTGCAACAACAACGATGAAGCCCAGCAGCAGCGGCAAGGCGCCAATGTTCGCTGCTCTCAATGTCTCCGAAAGGCTCAGCGCCATGACGGTGCCGATGTTCGTGTAGGTGAAATACGCCACGAACTGGCTCAGGACAAAAAACAGGAAGATCGTACCACCGAGACTCGAAATCGACTTCTCGATGGCTTTGATAACATCTGTCAACGTCTTGAGGGTGCCCGCGCCAATGCCATAGGCCCAGCCTGACACCAGAAAGCTCAGCATGATCAGGGCAATCAACCCATGCATGAACGGCGAGTTGCCGATCAACTCATCCGTCTCGGGATTCCGGAGCGGGGCACCTGACGGCACGGTCAGCAGCAAGAAAACACCGAACAGGCCCAAAAGACCATAGAGTGCATAGCGCAAACCGCGTGCTTCTTGTTCCGACAGGCCTCCGCCTTGCTCAACCTGCGCTCCGGCTCCTTCGTAACGGCCAAGTCGCGGGGAAATGATCCGATCCGTAATGAACGCTACGACCACCGTCAGAAAAATGACTGACGCGAAGGAGAACCACAGATTCGAAACCAATCCGATCGCGCGATTCGCATCGACCAGTCGCGCCGCGTCATTCGTAAACTCGACGAGCACTGCATCGAGCGGTTTGATCAGCATATTGACCGTGAAAGCACCGGCCACTGCCGCAAAGCCGAGGGCCAGACCCGCCAGGGGATGGCGGCCGACGCTGAGATAGGCGACCCCGGCAAGCGGAATCAGAACGAGATAACCGGCATCCGCCGCGACGCTAGAAATGATACCTACGAATGAAAGGATGTAAGTCAGTGCCCAAGCTGGCGACACCGTTACAAGCTTACGGATCAAGGACTTAACAAGCCCCGACTCCTCCGCCACACCCGCACCGATCATCGCACCGATCATCAGGCCGACAGCGGTGAAGCTCATGAAATTCGGTACCAGCGACGAATACATAAAGCGGATACCTTCAATCGTCAGAAGGCTCCGGATCTCGGTCGTCGCGGTCTCTATTTCATAGGTGACCGGATTAATCCGCTCGAACGTGACAGCGCCACCCAAAGCGCCCAGCACCGCGGATAGCACGATGACAGTAGCGATCAATATGAGGAAGATGACGACGGGATGAGGAACCATGTTCCCCACCCTCTCAACGCCATCCAACAATCTCTGCATTGAGGTCTTGGGAGCCGACGCCGCCTCAGCCATTAGAGAACCCTCGCAACTCACCTACCGTTGAACGCCCAACAAGCCGCCGGAACTCACCCGATCACCAAGCCGCTCCAGACCAAGCGAGATAAACACAAACTCGCCGACCATTTTCGTGAAATAGAACAATATTTTTTTGTCGTCTCTTCTTAGTCGTATTATGGTTTAATGGGCTCTGTTTCGGTTCAAAATCCGTAAAAAAGCACTTCGCCTTATATCATGAATACTCATTTTGCATTTACATAAATCGGCGTTTAACAGCGTTTAGTTGCATGTAAGCACATCAGGGGTCTGGCTTCGAATTATTGTCGAGCAGATAACGTGAGCATTTGATTTTGATCAAAAAGAAACTTGCGTTAGCTTTGATATGAAGACACGACGATCTAACCGACGATCATTATTTATCCGGACGTCGTTCCATCCTATTCAGGAAGCGGAAAACGGGTTGAGGCCCAACCTGACGGAATGATTGAATTAAAACATACGAGTAGGCAGGATGCCCATTGGGACACGGGTTACAGGCAATCATTGGTTTGGCCCGTCATGGAAGCCGATCCTAGCTTTTTTTCCGCTTTTCGTCCTGTCGGCTTGCGGTGACGACGCGATTACAACGGCAGATCTAGGTCGCCCCGTACGGACGGTCACAATTGAGAAAACAGACGGTGGCGCGCCGATAACTCTCACCGGCCGAATCCAGGCCGAAGATGAGGTCTCTCTCGGATTCCGGATCTCCGGACGCATGATCGAGCGCCCCGTCAACCTCGGCAATAGAGTTGAAGCGGGCCAGCTCATCGCTCGACTGGAACCGCAGAATGAAATGAATGCACTTCGTTCAGCGCGCGCTGCCGTAGCCGCCGCCCGCGCCAGATTGACCGAAGCACGTAATCACTATGAGCGCCAGGAGACGTTACTGTCGCAAGGCTGGACGACGCGAGCCAACTACGATCAAGCGGATAAGGCGAGGCAAACCGCTGAATCACAACTCGATTCAGCAGAGGCACAGCTCAAGTCGGCGTATGACCAGGTGAGCTTTACCGAGTTGAAGGCCGACGCGCCGGGCGTTGTGACGGCAATCGGCACGGAACCGGGCGAGGTCGTGCAAGCCGGACAAATGATCGTTCGGCTCGCCCGTCAGGACGGACGCGATGCCGTGTTCGATGTACCAGCTCAACTGCTGCGGACCGCGCCAAGCAATCCTGAAGTTGACGTAAGATTGACGGACGACACGTCGGTAACAGCCAATGGACGCGTGCGCGAAGTCGCTCCACAGGCCGATCCGGTGACGCGAACTTTCGAAGTTAAAGTTGGCCTGACCAATCCTCCTGAAGCCATGCGCCTGGGAGCGACCGTCACCGGAACCATTCAGACATCATCAGTTCCGGTGATCGAGATACCGGCAACCGCGTTGACAAAGGCCAATGACCAACCCGCGGTATGGGTCGTCGATCCGGCAAGTCGCACGGTAGCGATCAGGAACATCGACATTGGGCGCTTCGATCCAACATCGGTAACGGTATCGAGTGGACTTGATATCGGGGAAATCGTCGTCACTGCTGGCGTGCAGGCTCTCCACCCTGGCCAGAAAGTCCGCCTTCTCGGATCGGAAAGATAATGCGCTTCAATCTTTCCGATTGGGCCATCAAGCGCCCTTCCGTCATCATCTACTTCATGATCGTCGCGATAGCCGCGGGGCTTTACGCATACAACCGTCTTGGGCGCGCCGAGGATCCCACTTTCGTCATCAAGACGATGATCGTGCAGGCGTCATGGCCTGGTGCGACGATTGAGGACACTCTCAATCAAGTGACGGAGCGCCTCGAACGCAAGCTTCAGGAAACGCCCAATCTCGATTTCCTGCGCAGTTTTACAAGCGCCGGAACCACAACAATTTTTGTCAATTTGAAGGGCAGCACCAGCGCTTCAGAAGTTGCCGACACGTGGTACCACGTCCGCAAAAGTATCGCGGACATCAGGCATACACTGCCCCGCGGAATTGTCGGCCCCGGCTTCAATGACGAGTTCGGGGACACATTTGGGATCATCTACGGCTTTATCGCCGACGGCTTCACGCATCGCGAACTTCGCGATTATGTCGAGGACGTCAGATCCAAGCTGCTACACGTTGCCGACGTCTCCAAAATTGAAGTCCTCGGGGCTCAAGACGAACGGATCTTCGTCGAATTTTCGATGAAGGAACTCGCCACTCTGGGCATTGATCGGTCGGCGCTGATCGGCGCGTTGCAGGCACAGAACGTGGTCCAGCCGGGCGGTGTCATTCAAACCGGCAATGAAATGATGGCCGTCCGTGTATCCGGCGCATTTCGTTCCGAGAACGATCTCCTGGACGTCAATTTCTCGGTCGGCGGACGCATGCTCCGTCTCAGCGATATCGCGACTGTGCGTCGTGGCTATTCCGATCCGCCTCAGCCGATGTTTCGCGTCAATGGTCAACCCGCCATCGGGCTCGCCATCGCCATGCGCGAGGGTGGGGACATCCTGACGTTAGGTAAGAATATCACGCGGGCGATGACCGAGATTTCCCGCGATCTTCCGGTTGGTATCGAAGCGACGCTGGTTGCCGATCAGGCGGTCACGGTGGAAGGCGCCATCTCCGAGTTCATGGGGTCACTGTGGCAGGCCGTGGCCATCATACTGGCGATCAGCTTCCTGACGCTCGGCGTGCGTCCGGGATTGATCATCGCCCTGGCTATTCCGCTGACGCTGGCGGTTGTGTTTTCGATCATGTCGATCGTTGGAATCGACATGCAGCGCATCTCGCTGGGTGCTCTCATTATCGCATTGGCGCTGCTCGTCGACGATGCCATGACCACGACAGACGCAACACTCACGCGGCTGGCAGCCGGAGATCCCAAACCCCAAGCCGCAGCCTTTGCATTCCGGGCCTACGCGCCGTCGATGCTGGCAGGAACGCTGGTTACGATTGCGGGCTTCATTCCCGTAGGATTTGCCGCAAGCTCCGCGGGCGAATACACGTTCTCGCTCTTCGCAGTGGTCAGCATCGCACTGATCGTTTCGTGGTTCGTTGCCGTCCTTTTCGCGCCGTTGCTGAGCGTTGCAATTCTGCAGCCACCAACGCCCGCAACAGACAACAATCCGGGCCGCATCTTTGCACTCTACAGCAACTTCCTGAGCACCGCGATCCAGTTCAAATGGATCACAATCGCAGCCACCATTGCGCTGTTCGCCCTTTCCGTATTGGCGATGCGGCAGATACCGAGCCAGTTCTTTCCGTCGTCGGATCGGCCGGAACTGCTCGTGGATTTGAGGCTGCCGCAGAACGCCTCCATCTTCGCAACCGAAGGTGTTGTCGAACAATTTGATGCCTTACTGAAAGATGATCCGGATGTCGCCCGCTGGAGCACGTACGTTGGCCGCGGCGCGATTCGCTTCTATCTGCCCCTCGATGTGCAGCTTCCGAACAGTTTCTTCGGGCAGGCCGTCATCGTCGCGAAGGACGTGGCCGCACGCGAACGGCTGAAGAAGAAGCTGGACGACGCGCTGGCCAACCAGTTCCCATCGGTCGTCGCCCGCGTTTATCCGCTGGAATTGGGCCCGCCGGTCGGCTGGCCCATCCAGTATCGCGTCAGTGGCCCCGATATCGGAGAAGTAAGAAACATCGCCCTCAAGCTTGCAGAGGTCGTGTCGCGCAACCCTAATGCGGAAGGAGTGAACTTCGACTGGATCGAGCCGACGCGAGAAGTGCGCATCCGGATCAATCAGGATGAGGCGCGACAGCTGGGCTTGAGTTCGGAATCCTTGGCAGGTGTGCTCAATACGGTGATCACCGGCAGCCCGATTACGCAGGTGCGGGACGACATCTATCTGGTAGATGTGATCATCCGCGCAACGGATGAGCAACGTGTTTCCCTCTCGACGCTTCCATCACTTCAGGTGCCGGTCGCGAACGGACGTACGGTTCCCCTCAGTCAGTTCGCGACGTTCGAATACGCTCAGGACATCCCAACGGTCTGGCGACGGAATCGCGTGCCAACTCTGACCGTGCAGGCAAATGTTGCGCCGGGTGAGCTGCCGGAAACCGTTGTCGGCGAGCTGAACGCATCGATCGTCGAATTAAGACAGATGCTGCCGCCCGCCTATGCAATCACAGTCGGTGGCACGGTGGAGGAAAGTCAAAAATCCCAAGCCTCGGTGGTTGCGGTCGTTCCTCTGATGCTTCTGATCATGCTGACGGTGTTGATGATCGATCTGCAGAGCTTCAAGCGAGTGTTCCTGGTTTTGAGCATTGCGCCGCTTGGATTAATCGGCGTCGTGGCCGCCCTTCTGGTGTCGGGCCGACCGCTGGGCTTCGTCGCCATTCTCGGCATTCTGGCGTTGCTCGGCATGATCATGAAAAATGCCCTGATCCTGATCTCCCAGATCGAGGCCGAGAGGACTGCGGGCAAGACCGTGCGCGCAGCCGCCATCGATGCCAGCAGCACCCGTTTTCGCCCTATCATGCTGACGGCCATATCGACAGTGCTCGGCATGATTCCGATCGCGCCGACGGTATTCTGGGGACCGATGGCCTTTGCGATCATGGGCGGACTGCTGGTCGCGACATGCCTGACCTTGATCTTCCTGCCCACGGCCTATGTCGCCTGGTTCGAGCGGGAGGAGCAGAAGGCGAAGATCGCGGCGCCCGCTGGCGCAAGCTGAGCCAGGTTGCCTGATCAAGCACTGGCTGGTGTTGACGCGTCGTCGCTAGTCGGCTTCTGCGGGCCGATGGCAATCGGCATCGGAATTGAGGTGAGCCGCATCGCCGACTATAGTCTGCTATCGCACGACATTCCGATGGGCGTGATTGTGACCGAGGCCGCGGTGCATCGCGTGCCGCCGACAGCTGCGAGGTAGCCATGAAAACCGAAAGTCTCGCCGACAGATACCTCGCCCAAACACCGGACGGCGTTATGATCACAGATGCGGCTGGCGCCATCATTTACTGGAACGCGGGCTGCGCGCGGATTTTC
The DNA here is from genome assembly GCA_023428365.1 of Pseudomonadota bacterium. Lineage (GTDB taxonomy): Bacteria > Pseudomonadota > Alphaproteobacteria > Rhizobiales > Hyphomicrobiaceae > ZC4RG25. Next base: position 7,770 of record JAEYYQ010000378.1, read on the forward strand.
GGCTTCACGGCCACGGAAGCGCTTGGACAATCACTCGACATCATCATTCCTGAGAATCTACGAGCACGGCATTGGCAAGGCTGGCAGGAGACGATACGCACGGGCACGACGCGTTACGGCGCTGGTGATCTGTTGTCGGTACCGGCGCAGCACAAGGATGGCAGCCGCATCTCGGTCGAGTTCTCGATCCTGCCGCTCTGTGATTCCTCTGGCGCGATCACTGCGATGGGGGCCACCTTGCGCGATGTGACCAAGCGGTTCGAGGAGTTGAAGGCGCTGCGCAAGGCGGCTGCAACCGCACATCCATAACATCGGCCGGAAATGATGGCCAAGCAGGCGATCTGGGTGGCCCACCGGCATGGACGAAGGCAGTGCTGCAAATGAAGCGCCACCTTCGCTCATATCCGAAACTCAGTTCAGATGTCCGCGTCGCTTAGAACTTCTTCGTCATCGTGACTCGCACGGTGCGCCCCGGCGAGGGCATGCGGGCATCGGACAACGCGTCCAGATAATAGAGATCGGTGATGTTCTCCGCACTGAGATCGATCAGCGTCTGGTCATCGAACTTATAAGTTCCGAATGCATCATAGATGGCATAAGGCGCCCAATCGCTGTTCACCGCGCCAACGCCGGAGCGGCCAATAGCGCGATCGCCTGCGTAGGTTAAGCGGCCACCAATCGTCAGTTTCTCATCGAGAAGACGAACGCCGAGGGTGATACTGCCTGAGTATTTCGGCGGAATGTGGTAAGAGCCATAATCGTCGCCGCTTGTTTCGTTCTCGCATGTTGCGGTGAGACAGTACTCAACCTTGGTATAGCGATTGATGCCGAATTCCGCGAACCCCCAACCGATGTCATAGGCGCCGGAGAACTCGATGCCTTTCATTTTGACACCGGGAATATTGCGGAAACCGCGCGGGAATCCCCCAATGTTGGCGCGGACGATATAGTCCTTATAGTCGTTGTCGAAATAGGCGACTTTCACGCGCAGCTTGTCGCTGTCAGTCAGAATACCGTTCTTGAGATAATTCGCGCCGAATTCCCAGTTTTCCGACTCCTCGGGTTTCAGGTCGGGATTAGCATTGATGAAGCCCGACATGCGCAATGTCGTTTCGCGCACACTCGGCGGACGCCAGCCTTGCGCATAGGTGCCAAATATCTGCAGCCCATCAAGCGGCATCAGTGTAATGCCGAAATTCGGATTGGCCTTGCTGCCGGTTTTATCGGTGACACCGGCCGGATTGTCGTAGTCGCCGATGCCGGTGCGGAAGGTGTCATAGCGAATGCCGGCATCGAACCGAATTTTATCGAGAACGGTGTATTCAGCGCGCGCAAACACGCTCGACATGCTGCGTTCGCCATTCATGTTGCCATTGGAGGCACCCCCGGCCGTCAGGCTCTCCGATTGCACATCCTCGATATAATACTGGAGGCCGTAGTTGACTTTGAAATTGCCGATGGGAAGTGCCACGCGCGACGTGTTGTGTGCGTCAGCACCCCAGGTCATCACATCGGTTCCAAGGCTATAGGAGTTCCAGTCGTTCGAGACTTCACTGAGCCAGACATTGGCCCTGAGATCGACCCATGGATTGTCGACCGGCGTAAAAGCGTAACGCGCCGTATAAGTATCTGAAACGACCTCATTCAATTTGCCCTGGTTTTTGATGTAGAGGCCGGTGGTCCCGAGATAGAGCATGAGGTCGGGGTAGGCCTCGCCATACAGGCTTTCGTAGTGGACGTAGCCGATTTCCAACGAATGCCCGTCGGCCGGACGCAGCTTGACCTTCGCCAGCGTCGATCGCGTGTCCTGCGAGGTATTGTGGACTTCCTCGCCATATCCATAAGGAGAGAACCGATCACGGATCGTCGTTCCGCCCGGAACCTTGTCCTTACCGTGGGTGCCCGCGAAATAGTTTCCCGCACGCCGATAGCTGTAGCCCGCGAGCACATCGATGTTGCCTGTCGTCATCGCGGCAACGGCACTGCCGAAACCATTGTCCAGACGCGGCATATCCGGACTGTCAGTCAGGCCGATCACCAGGGGGGGCGAAGGCGACCGGCGCGTCCTGCCATACCCGATACGCTGCGCGCGGCATCCGGCGCGACGGTATTACTGCCCAATCCGCCGCGAATGCGGGCGCCGTAGTTTTTGCCTTCCTCGAGGATGTCGGCGGTCGACAAAGTGCGCATGTTGACTGAACCGCCCATGGCGCCGGGGCTGCTGCCGGGCCCCTTTTCAATCTCGATACCCGCGATGAATTCAGGGTCGACATAGACGCGGCTGTCGTGGCCACTATAGCCGCGATACGATGAACTCTGCTGGATCGCACCATCAATCATGGTCGCGACCCGGTTCATGCCCTGCAAGCCGCGGATGTTGACGTTCATCGAGACGCCGTTGCGATTGCCCGCAACCGTGACGCCGGGCGTCGTCTTGAAGATATCACCTGTTGAGGTTGGTGGAATGAGCTGAATCTGCTCAGCCGAAATATAGGCGGACGATCCGGGCGTCTGATATGGGAGGTTGGCTGCAGCCGCGCCGGTCCCGCCACTCACATCAATGGTATCAAGCGCAATCGCGCCGTCGACGGTCGCAGAACCCGAACTTTCGGCCGCATTCGGAGCGCTGATTGTCACGGTGTCGGCGCTGGTGAAGCGATAGGTCAGACCGGTACCCGCGAGGAGCCGCGACAATGCCTGCTGACGCGTCAGCGATCCCGATAGTCCGGCGCTGCTCTTGCCTGCGACCATGGTCGAGGGAAATAGCAATTTCACGCCTGCCCGATCGGCGAAGGACGTGAGCGCGGAACCGAGACTCTGCGCTGGAATATTGAAGGACACCGTTTGCGCAGAAACACCCTGAGCAAACACGCTGCTGCATACGCTGCCCAGCGCTCCGAGCGCGAGATACATAGCCGCGGAACCCAGCATTGCACTTTTAATCGCGCGGCTGATTGATCGACCGCTAACAGGCACAAAACTCGACATACACATAAACAACTCGCCCCCCGGCCTTTGCCCCATGCGATAGAGCGCTCACGACCGAAGCGGCCGAAGTGCCCTCATTCACAAGGACGAAACGACCGACGCGAACTTGCAGTCCGTCTGGCAAAAAAGTTGACATAAAATTTCATGTTATTAATTCGGGTAGGATTGCCCGGGCCACGACGCTGACTTAGCGGATCACGGTCAGCCACGGCAGTTGCGTCACCTCAACAGGCAATGTCTCGACGATGGTGCGAAGGATCGACTCGGGATCCTTGATATCGAAGACACCGGTAACTTCCAGATTGCGCAGTTTGCCGCTGGCAATCACGATGCGCCCGCGACGATGACGTGACAGCTCGGCGACGACATCTCCTAGCGAGCGGCTGTTGAAGATCAGCTTGCCGCGCCGCCAGGCCGTCTCCGCGTCGGCATCCACAGCCTCCACGGATGAAAGGCGTTGATCCGACGTATACCTGATGCGCTGATTGGCAGACGCTATGGCGTGCGTTTCGGGACCTGTTGCCGACAGCACGCCGACATGACCTTCAACGACGGTCACAACCGTGCCAGACGGCAGGATATCGATATCGAACACGGTGCCCGTCGCGCGCACGACGGCACCTTCGGCTTCCACAACGAATGGACGCTCCCGGTCCGGTTGAACGGAGAAAGCCGCTTGCCCCTGATAGAGCGTCAAGCCGCGACGCGAACCGTCGAAATCCACCGAAAGCGCGGTATTGCCATTCAGGACGGCCCGCGAGCCATCAGGCAGAACAATCGTACCTTGCTCACCGACGCCGGTCGCGTGATCGGCGAACAAGTGTGGGCCAACCAATCCAGATTCGATCAGAGCGGCGCCTGCTATAATGGCAGCCCCGCCACCCAGGACGCTACGCCGCGTCAGCTTACGGCGCGCGCGCGCATCATCCTGACGCTTCCGATCGGCAACGCCGATGCCATACCAGATGGCATCCGCCTCTTGGGCGGCCATCTCGTGCTCTCGGCTCTGCTGTCGCCAGCGGCTGAACGCGGCGTGATCATCTTCGGTTGCCTTGCCGGAGTTGAGCTTGACAAGCCAGCCGATCGCTTCATCGCTCAACACCAGATCCGGGCCATGCTGTTTGGTGCTGCGTTTCATGCGTGCGTATCGTTGATCTCCGTCGGCCTTCCAGCCCGGGCTCGCCTCGAAGCTCCTTCTCATAGTGACGGCTCAGGGCGAGTGAAGTTGCAGTGGTCGGAAAGAAAAATCAGCCTATGGCGCGCAAATAATCCCGGCAATGGCACAACGCCTGCACCAGATACTTGGCGACCATGCTTTCGGAAACCTTCAGCTGTGCGGCGATCTCGGCATGGGAACGTCCGTCGCAGCGGCTGAGTAATAGCGCAGCTCGCGGCTTGGTTGGCAATTGCGACAAGGCGAGCACGAGCTGGCGAAGTTGATCACGATCGATCGCGAACACCTCGGGCGACGGACAACGGTCCTGGACCGCCGCCAGCAAATCCTCATCATTGATGCAACGGGAGCTGTGGCGACGCTCCTTGCGGAACAGATCGGTCGCGATATTTCCAGCGAGGCGAAGAAGATAGGCTTGGTGATCCTGGACCGTCGTCGCGGGCGGATTCATGCTGGCAAGGCGGATCCACGTTTCCTGCAATGCGTCATCGGCCAGCTCGTGAGATCCGGTCCGCTTTCTCAGCAGGCTGCGCAGGGACTTCCAATGACGGAGATAGGCCGACATGAGATCATCGCAGGCATCAACCGTCGTTGTCATCGTGTTACGCCGAACAAAAGAACTGTGCTTATGAATTTTGCTAGCGCACCGATAAAACCTCTGCAACGTCAATGAATTGGATCAACTCTAAGAAACCCGCGCTGGCGCCTCGAAACTTGACAGAAGTAGTCAAAATTCTCGTTTGCCTGCCAAGACTTGCGCGTCAGACCATCGCCACGCCTGCGGCGCCAGGGGGAAAGTCGCGGGTCTGATGGGGTTGCACAGCCGCAACACCATACGCAGGCTGCTGCTGTCCAGCGTGCGGTTTCGCTCAAGTGTGTTTGGCCCAGCGCCTCCTTGTTTATACCTCCTCTAAATCATTGCCATTGCGCAGATCAGCTGTCTCGCCGTAGACGTGGCGATTAGTTGATGTCGTCGTGTTCTCAAACTCTCGCGTTCCCATGAATTCCAAGGCCGATCAGCTTGCAAAGCTCTATCTCGCGGAACACGTGCGCCTTGAGAGAACATTACGGCGTAAGGTGGGGTGCGCTGCCACCGCGAGCGATCTGGTGCAGGACATCTTCCTACGGCTTTGGGAACGCGCCTCCGATTTTACCCTGATCACACCGGCCTATGTTCGCCGCTCGGCGCAGAATGCAGCCATCGATCACGCGCGTGCTCAACGGGTCCGGCAGAGCTACGCTGCCGAGATCCTGCCGGAGCAGATCCAAAGCGCGCCATCCACCCCCTTCGACATCATCTCGGCACGGCAAATAGCCGAAGCGGCACTCGCAACCTTGCCCAAGCAGACGCGCCATATCTTTCTTCTCAGTCGGATCCATGGTCGTACGTTTCGTGAAATCGCCGATGTGATGAACATCTCCGAGCGAGCAGTTGCGCGGCATATTGAGCGCGCGATAGCAGCGTGCGAGATCTTGTCTTCCGACGTTTGATACTGATGCCCATCAACAACCCGAGCACATCTGACGAGCCGAAACTGCGGGAGGAAGCGCGGCGCTGGCTGACGCGCATCCTGCAGAAGGATACACCGGCGATGCGGCGCAACCTTCGTCAGTGGCGCGACGAAAGCCCTGCGCATGATGCAGCATTTCGCCAAATCGAGGCTGCGTGGCAATCATCCCGGCAGATCGCCGACAGGATTGCTCAAGGCGAAGACGACGAGTTGCGCGTCTATCTGGACGAAATGGACCGGCGCAAGGTTCAGCGCTCCAAAACGAGGCGACGCCTTACGGCATTCAGCCTCGGGTTCATGCTTCTCGTCTCCGGCGCGGCGTGGATGGAAAAGCCAAATCTCTTGCAGGATCTGCTGACCGATCATGTCGCTGCCCGGGGAGAACGCCTTGTCGTCCGGCTTGCCGATGGTACGGCCGTGCTTCTCGATGCCGATAGCGCGCTGGATGACGACTTCCGCCAGGGAGAACGTCGCGTCCGGCTCCTGCGCGGCGCTGCATTCTTCGATGTAAAGCCCTCCCAGGTTCCGTTCGTAGTGGAGGCTGCCAACGGACAAGTGAGCGTTCTGGGGACCCGCTTCGATGTGCGGCTTGATGGTGACGGCGCAGCAATCACGCTGGCGGAAGGCCGCGTTGCTGTCTCCTCACCTGCATCTCCCACACAGGGTGCCGAACTCTCTCCCGGCCAGCAGATTCATGTCACTGCCTCGGGGATCGGAACTGCAGCAGCAGTCAATCTCGAAGATGCAATGGCCTGGCACGAGGGCCGCTTCGTCTTCTATCGCGCGCGCCTTGGCGACGTCGTGGCGCAGATCGAACGTTATCGTCCCGGCCGGATCGTGATCGCGACGCAGGCGCTGAGCAATGAGCGCGTCACCGGCAGTTTCAGGCTCGATGATCCTGTGGGAGCCTTAGCGTCACTGCAAGCTACCGTAGGTTTTCGCACTGTATCGTTGGGCAACAGGCTGACCGTCGTCAGTCCTTAAAAAATTTCTATACTTTTAGAGTCAGTAAAGCGCCGCCTGAACCGTTAGACCAGTAAGGGTCGCTTGCCGAAGCGTAAGCCGGCCCGATTGGGGATACCTAGTGGAACGGGCGGGACAAATGATTGGGTTGAGACGAGTTGGTGTGAATTCCGGCGTCTGCCGGTGGTTGGCGTTGGTGCTTCTTGCGTCTGCGAGCTTTGCACACAGTCCGGCACTGCGAGCGCAACAGCCATCTGTCTCCGTGAAAAACTTCCAATTCAACATCGCCGCGAAACCCGTCACGCAGGCGGTCAATGATATCGGACGCATCGCCGGACTCTCGGTCGTCTTCCGCGAGAACACACCGATTACCAAGTCAGGCAACGCCGTTCGCGGCACGATGACGCCATCTCAGGCGCTGTCCACCCTGCTGTCCGGAACAGGCCTCACGTTTCAGTTCAGCAATGCCACGACCGTCACGATCATAGATCCATCGTCCGCGGGGAATAGTAGCTCGGCAACGATCGACGGCGCCGTGGCGCTCGATACAATCAACGTTTCGGGTGGAGGCTCTGATGGCTGGCGAGGAAACCCGGATCAGGTCTACGCGACACCGGCAGGTGTGAGCGTCGTGACATCGGATGAGATCAACGAAAAAT
>JAEYYQ010000333.1 GCA_023428365.1 Pseudomonadota bacterium
AGCTGGGTAGCGAGGTACTGGTGCCGCGCTCTCTGGAAGGTTTGCAACGCGGCGACCTGATCTACTGGCCCGGGCACGTCGGCATCATGTGCGACGGCATGATGATGGTGCACGCGAATGCCCATCATATGGCGGTAGTTGTAGAGCCTCTGGCGGAAGCGGTGCACCGTATTAGCCGTACGGGAAGCGAAATCGCGGCGATCAAACGCGTCGAAGCACTGTCAGGTCACGGCCTATCTCAGTCGGGCGGTGTTAGCGACGATACGGGACAAAAGCTGTCGGCCGGGCCATAAGTTCATCATCGTCCGATGGCGACATTTCGGAGGTCTGTGTCTGGACGCGCCACGTGTCGCCACCACCCAGGTCGACGATAGTTTCGATGCTGTAGGCGAGGCCCGTAACCACGCTCTCCCAATGGCGGGTCATCACCCGTCCCTCGGAGATCGCGCGCGCAATTTTCGGTAAATCGGCATTCTCGAACGCGAGGTCTTCGTACATTTGCCCGCCGATCTGGGCATCGAATTTCTGATCTGGCCGCATCACCAGTTCGAACGAACAAGCGGTTGCCACGGCGGGCTGCGCATTGATGCTCCATCCGTCGCCGACAGAGCCATATGAGATTTCGGCCCAATCAGCCATCTCCTTGGCCCACGCCTCAAGGTCGGCTTTGAAACGGTTTTGTTGCTTTCGATAAGTATCTTCAGGGAGCATCGACGGACCACGCCATTCCAGTCACTATGTTAGCAGAGTCTAGCGCGAGTCGCTGGTAAGGTGCAGTTCGCGTTGATGATACGGTTTCCAGATGACCAATCTGGGTCACTGAACGACTTCTCAAATCCTCCGTTGGTGTTGTCTAAAGGCGCGGAGCATCCGAACATGCGGCAAGCATCCGCTGAGTTCCAGCGCCCCGATCCGGATTCACAAGCATGAAGACCGAAACGCCCCGCCCGATCCGTCTCCAGGACTACCGTCCGCCAGCCTACTTGATTGATACGGTCGACCTCGATTTTACGCTGGACACGACGCGGACACGGGTGCGCGCGCAGCTCGCTTTGCGTCCGAACCCGCAGGCTCCAGGCAAATCGGGCGAGCCCTTACGGCTAGATGGTGAGCAACTTGAACTCAGCGAAGTGCGGCTGAACGGAAAAGTCCTGCAGCCCACGGACTACAAGATCGACGATACGAGCCTCACCCTGTCGCGCGTGCCGAAGGGACCATTCAAACTCGAACTCATCACGTACATCAATCCCGAAGCCAACAAGGCTTTGCAGGGATTATACCGTTCACGCGGCATCTATTGCACGCAGTGCGAAGCTGAGGGCTTCCGACGGATCACGTATTTCCTCGACCGGCCCGACGTACTCGCTGTCTACACGACGCGCATCGAAGCGGACATCGAACAGGCGCCAGTGCTGCTATCCAACGGCAACCCTGTCGAACGTGGCACACTGAGCGATGGCAAACGGCACTACGCGGTGTGGAAGGATCCACATCCCAAACCGAGCTATCTGTTTGCATTGGTCGGCGGCAATCTCTCCGCACTGACTTCGACATTCCGCACACAATCGGGCCGCAACGTCGATCTGGCGATCTATGTCGAGCCAGGCAAGGAGGATCGCTGTGCCTGGGCCATGGATTCTTTGAAGCGATCGATGCGGTGGGACGAGACGCGTTTTGGCCTGGAATATGATCTCGACGTCTTCAACATCGTCGCCGTGTCCGATTTCAACATGGGCGCGATGGAGAACAAGGGCCTCAACATTTTCAACGATCGTCTGATCCTGGCATCGTCGGCGACTGCGACGGATCAGATCTACGAAGCCATCGAGTCCGTCGTTGCGCACGAGTATTTTCACAACTGGACCGGCAATCGCATCACCTGCCGCGATTGGTTCCAGTTGTGCCTGAAAGAAGGGCTCACGGTTTATCGCGATCAGGAATTCTCCGCCGACGAACGTTCACGTACGGTGCAACGCATTACGGATGTCCGTCAGCTGAAGACACATCAGTTCCCGGAAGATGCCGGTCCTCTCGCGCATCCCGTTCGGCCGGACAGCTATATCGAGATCAATAACTTCTATACGGCGACGGTCTACGAGAAGGGGGCCGAGCTGGTACACATGATCGAGACGATCGTCGGCCGCGAGGGTTTCCGCGCCGGCATGGATCTCTACTTCCAGCGCCATGACGGCGAGGCGGCCACCGTTGAAGAATTCATCAAATGCTTCGAGGACGCCAATCATCGCGATCTCAGTCAGTTCCGTCTCTGGTACAGCCAGTCGGGAACACCGGAACTCGCCTGCTCACTGAGCTATGATGCAGCGCGCAAGGAAGCCACGCTGACCGTCGAGCAAGTATTAGAGCCCAGTCCGGGCCAAGCGACCAAGAAGCCGCTCCATATCCCGTTCAAAGTCGGACTGCTGAGCGGCAATGGCGACGAGATCGAGCTGAGACTCGCGGATGGGGAAGTGCTGCCTGACGGTGTCGTTCATGTCACGAAGCGCAACCAGACATTCCGGTTCACGGACGTTGCCTCCAAGCCCGTACCCTCGCTTTTGCGCGGCTTCTCGGCGCCAGTAAAACTGACTGTCGATCTATCCGATCGCGATCTGGAATTCCTGATGGCGAATGACGGCGATCTCTTCAATCGCTGGCAGGCCGCGAATGACTATGCGATGCGCACGCTCATTCACATCGTCAAGGCGCGCGTCGCGGGGAAGAGGTCATCCCGGGGCGTGTCCTACGCAAAGGCTCTTGGCGCAACTATCGCCAATCCGTCACTCGAACCAGCGTACCGCGCCGAACTGCTGCGCCTGCCGACCGAAGCCGACATCGCCCGGGAAATCGCAACCGACGTCGATCCAGATGCGATTCATCGTGCGCGCAAACAATTGCTGCGTCTGGTCGGAAATACATTGTCGTCTGAATTGGAAGACATCTACCGTTCGACGGCGGAACGCGGTGCGTTCTCGCCCGATGCCGCCAGCGCCGGTCGCCGCGCACTGCGCAATGCCGCCCTTACGTTGTTGAGCGCGCGTGGCAAACCCGCTGACAAGGCGCGCCTTGCCTCGCATTATTGGCAGGCGACCAACATGACGGATTCCGCACATGCCCTGTATCTTCTGGCGGCCACGGGCGGCACCGAAGCAAACAGGGCACTCGCCGACTTCCACGATCGCTGGAAATCTGACCACCTCGTCATCGATACGTGGTTCGCGACGCAAGCCGCCTCGCCACTGCCCGGTACGCTCGCACGCGTCCGGGCGCTGACGGAGCATCCCTTGTTCTCAAAAACAACGCCCAACAAAGTGCGTGCGCTGATCGGCAACTTCGCCCTGGCGAACCAGCTTCAATTCAATCGCCCGGATGGCCAAGGCTACGATTTTATGGCTGAGCAAGTCCTGGAGCTCGATCGCTTCAATCCGCAGATTGCAGCTCGGATCCTGGGATGTTTCAGAAGCTGGAAGGGTCTGGAACCGGGTCGCCGACGGCTCGCCAAGCAGGCGCTGCGTCGCGTCGCCAAGAGCAAGACGCTATCTCGTGACGTCACCGAGATCGTCTCGAAGATGCTGGAGTAAGCAGAGCTTTGCCGGTGACCGGCTGGTGCGGTCACCGGATAAGATCGTTACGCTCGCCTAGTCCCACTTGGGCGCGAATGCGAGATTGACCACACGGCCATCCGGGCGCGCCAAACCTGACAGGGTCTTCATCTCAGCGTCGCTGAGCTCAAAACCGAAGACATCGAAATTCTCGGCAATCCGCTTCGGATTGCCGGACTTCGGCACCGCGATCACGTTAGGCTGCTGCAAATGCCAACGCAGGACAACCTGAGCCGGCGTCCGACCGTGACGTTCAGCAATCTCCGTCACAACCGATTCGCCCAGCACACCACCAACCGTTCCGCGTCCGAGCGGACAGTACGACACGAACGCCACGCCATGACGCCGGCATGCGTCGAGCACTTTCGACTGGTTGAGGTGCGGATGGTACTCGCACTGATTGGTGACGATCGGCTCCTGGGTCAGAGACACCGCCTCGTCCAGCAGTTTGCTGGGGAAGTTCGAAACGCCGATGTGCTTCGCGTATCCCTTCCGCTTGACGTCGTTCAGCGCCTTGATGGATTCCGCGAGTGGAATTGCCGCATTCGGCCAGTGGATCAGAAGAAGATCGACCTGATCAAGTCCCAGCTTCTTCAGACTGGCTTCGGCAGAACGCTGCAGCGCACCATCGCCGATGTTCTCCCACCAGACCTTGGTCGTCACCCAGATCTTATCGCGGGCGAGACCGCTGGCGCGCAGCCCGTCGCCCACGCTTGCCTCGTTGTCGTACATCGCCGCCGTATCAATGTGGCGATAGCCACAATCGATCGCAGTCGCTACGGCGCGCGCGCATTCCTCGCCTTTTAGCGGCCACGTACCATAGCCAATCGCCGGGATCGAGGCACCGCCAGCGGTGACATGCGGAATCGAACTCATACGGAGGGCTCCTCTCCATCATTTTTGTGCAGGAGAGTGATCGTCCCGAAGATGGCCAGGAAAGTCAAATCAGGATTTTGCCGTGGGGCGGTCGTGACGCGGCAAGCCAACCAAAAAAGAAAGGGGCACCACTGCTGGTGCCCCTCAGATTATGACCTACGCACGAGGGGGGGGGGACGGCGCAGGTCACAAACACAACGCGCCGATATTGAATCGGATCCCTCTCCGCCTCAACAGTAATATCGGAATGATATTAATATGTTATTTCATCACAATTATTTAATATGTTAATTTATCCCTCGATAACCCTCATATCCGTGTAGATCCCAGGATCTACTCTAATCTGCGCGTTCCCCGGCTGACTTTCCGGTTTCACGGTCCGATGAGGGTCGCCCCCTGCGCCATCCCTCCTCGCGCCACTTGAGATAAGCCGCGCGCTCCTCTGCAGTCAGTTGACTGCCAACCTCCGCCACGAGTTGGCGATACGCACGCCTCACCTGAAGCTCAGTCTCCAGCAATCGTTGTTCGGCCGCGGTGTATCGTTCTTTATCGAACGGATCGGCAACGAACAGCTTCGCCGCCTCGACCCGCGCTTGGCGCGACTGCTGCCTTAACGGTCGGATGGACGCACGCGCGTCCTCCACCATCCCGCGGACCGCCGCAGCGCGCTCCTCTGGCAGATTATCGACGAAGCTCACCAATCGCCCTTGTCCACCGAACGGCGGGCCATGCCGCATGTGCCAAGCTGCTGACGCGATGACCCCGATCGTGAGCAGATTAAGACCCAACGATACGATCAACAGGTTGCGCATCCAGCGTGGAGCCCGTCGTTCGGCATCCGATACGGGGGCAGCAGGCTCGCTCATAGCAGATCCTCAGAAAAGCCAGATCCGTTGTCATCGAAAAGTGCCACGTCGTCGTCAACCGTATCCGAGATACCGACCGTACCGGCGATCGTCTCGACGGCAGCCACTATGCCTGGTGCTGTCCCCAGATAAATGCCGAGAACCAACGACGCCGCCAGCGCTGAGGCCACCCGCCAGTTCGCGCCGGATCCGTACTGCCGAGCCCGACGAACCTGCGACAGATCGACAACGCTGGGAGAGGCCGCTCGCTTCTCCGCAACGGCTGCGGCAACGATCCGGTCGCTCAGGTTTGCAAGCCTCGTCGCATCGACGACCGGCGCCCGATCAAGCAGCCTCTCCAACGCACGCGCTTCAGCCAACAACTCTTGCGCATGAGGTTCGCTGGCGACCAACGGCTCGAAGCGCTGTCGCGCAGCATCCGACCAGCGCTCGGTACGTGCGCCGTACACGTCGAGATGCTCCTCCAATGCGGCCAGAGCCTCTGAAATCTTGTCCCGTTCCACCATCGTGGTCACTCCCTCGGCAGGCCCTCACAGATCATCCGCGAGCAACTGCCGCCAGTCTTCCTTCAGCATTGCCTTGAGCGCGCGTCGTGCTCGCCCAAGCAGAGATTCCACGGCCTCCTCGGAGACCCCGAGAACCTCGCCCACCTCGATCTGACTGAGGCCCTCGTATTGAAAAAGCGTCAAAGCCAACCGCTGACGTTCCGGCAGAGCCTTCAGAGCAACATCGACACGCGCCGCCAATTCCTGCTCGGCCAACCCGGCAAGTTGGCCAGCCTCGACCGGCTGTTCCGGAACCTCGTCGGTCACGTCTGTGCGTTGCGTCGCGCGAATCCGATCGATGCACAAATTTGAAACCACTCTCCGTAACCAGGGCCGAATACCACCAGGCCCAAGCTTCAGCTCCGGAGCCTGCCGCCAAAGCCGAATGAAGGCCTCCTGAGCCGTATCCTCGGCTTCGGCGTCGTCGCGAAGCATCCGTCGCGCTATCGCCAGGACGGCGGGCAAATGCCTGTCGACCAAGCCACGGAACGCGGCGCTGTCGCCGCGTTCCGCTCGCGTGAGGAGGTCCGAGTCGGACGGCTCGGCGACAGTTTGCACACTGTGCGCCCCCACCCGACTTTCCTCGTCTTCGCCCGCTTTCGCCGGCACCACCCCTCCTCACGCGGCCAGTCATGCGCATGATCCTAACGGAGAATTCCCCGCCCGCGCATGAACGGCGGCAGATCCTCTTCTGTGATCTTGCCATCATCGTTGACATCGCGCGAGGCAAACCGATCGCGGGCCGGCTTTTCGAACTCGGCACGGGTGATCTGGCCATCGCCATCCTGATCGAAGCGGCGCAAGGCTCTGCTGATCTGCCGCGTTACGCGTTGCTTGACGCCGACCTCCACTTCGCCGGCATCCAGAGCACCGTCTGAGTTCAGATCAAGCCGCTCAAACATGCGCTCAGCCCGGCGCTCATGGTGCCAGCCACGCCGCTCACCGCGCTCTCCACGCTTGGCATGGTGCTCACCACGCCTGCGCTCAGCACGCTGGTCGGAGCCCTTGTCGTCATCGTCGCCGGCCTTCTCCAGCTTGGCGGCGCCACGCGCGGAATATTCCTGTTTGGTGATCTTTCCGTCTCCGTCCTTGTCGAGACGCTTGAACATCACCGTGGTGAAATACGCGACGTTTTGCCCGATCTCGGCTTCGATTTCCTTGGCATCGATCACCCCGTCGCCGTTCGTATCCAGTCGGTTGAAGAACGGGGCCCGTTTGGCGAGCATTTCGTCGATAGTGACGGCGCCGTCGCTGTCGGCATCAAGGCTCTGCAGCCAACGTCCCATGCCACCTCGGCCACCAAAGCCGATTTCACCCATCATGCCGCTAGTCATTCCCATTCCGTGTGGGCCCATGCCATGCGGACCGTGACCGAACCGACCACGCTTTTCTCCAACCGCGGCTATGGCTGCAGCTCCACCGGCCAGAACGAGCACGCCGGCCATGATCACCATTGTTCGCTTTTTCATACATTGTCTCCGACTAGGACTGTCTTCTCTCCCCAGCTCCCAATGAACGGAGCAGGCCGGTGAATTCCGTCGCGAAAACTGTCGGAAACTTATGGAATGACCTGATCGAAGACAGATAGCGTTGCGGTCAGCATCTGCCGCAGGTCGGCCTCCAGGCGGCTGAAATCGGGCGAATCCGCCGCTCGCGCCAGCAGCGCTTTCAGACCTGGCGACGCCTGATCCGGCCGGAAAGGATCATCGAGACAGAGTCTAATGATTTGGGTGAGATCGCTCAGCAGCCGCGCGGCCGGGATCAGCACCGAGCCTCCGTCCGCCGGGATGAGTCCCTTCCCATCCAATTTTTGCAGCGCACGCAAGGTGTTCTGATCAAGCACGTCAGGGTGGGCATGCGCATGAATGAGTTGCAGATACTGAGCCACAAACTCGACATCAACCAACCCGCCACGCACCTGCTTCAAATCCCAGATTTCGCTGGTGCCTTTCTCTGCGTCGATACGGTTGCGCATGTCGCGAACGTCAGAGACGATCTTCAGCTGGTCCCTGGAACGCACCAGCGCCTCGTGGATCGCCCGCTCCACCTTGGCGCGCAGCTCTGGCGAACCGGTGATCACGCGGGCCCGCGTTAGAGCCATATGCTCCCAGGTCCAGGCCGAGCTCGCCTGGTATTCGATAAAACTCGAAAGTTGGGTCGCGACTGGGCCTTTCTGACCCGATGGCCGAAGGCGCATATCGACTTCATAGAGCTGACCTTCAGCCGTCGGCGCGGACAATGCACTGATTAGTCTCTGGGTAAACCGCGCGTAGTACTGGCTCGGCGCCAATGGCCGCTCCCCATCCGACTGCACGGCATCGGGATCGAAATCATAGACGACAATGAGGTCGAGATCGGAGGCGGCCGTCATCTCGCGACCACCGAGCTTGCCCATTGCAACTACAGCCGCATCGCCGCCTGGGACACGTCCATACATTCGAACAAAATCCCGTGCGACGGCGTCCGCCAGTCCACGGATGAGTTGCTCGGCGAGCAGCGTGTAGCCCGGCCCGGCCTGAGCCGCGCTGATAATTCCCGACAGGATCCGCACACCGATCAGGAACGCCTGCTCGTTGCCGACAAGACGCGCCCGGTCGAGCACTTCCTGAATGTCTTGCGCACTTTCAAGCTCGGTGCGGATTAAGGCTTCCAATTCCTCAGGCGCCGGCAGCACGCCGATGACGCGCGGATCGAGGACGGCATCAAGGACCCGATGACGGCGGCTCAAAATGCGCGCCAGCCGAGGCGCCGAGCCCATGATGTCCGCAACCAGACGCAGCAACGACGGGTTGGCGCGAAGCAGCGAGAACAACTGCACGCCCGCCGGCAGCTGTGAGAGAAACCGGTCGAACCCGGCAAATGCGGCGTCAGGATTTTCGGTCTGGGCCAACGTCTCGATCAGCACGGCCTGCACTTCGGTCAGCCGCTCTCGCGCCTTGGCGCTGCGCACCGCCGGATAGCGGCCATGATGCCAGCCGCGAACGGCGGCAATCACTTGCTCCGGCTGCGAATACCCCATCTGCGCCAGCGTTTCGACGGTCTGCGGATCATCCGCCTCTCCCGCGAACACCATGTTGGCGCCATCGCGCGTCAGCTCGGGCATGTCCTCGAATAACGCTGCGTAATGCCGCTGGACAGTTTTCAGATGCGCGACCAGAGCCGTCGAAAATTCCGCCGTCGACGCATAGCCCGCAAATCTTGCAAACGACTCCAGCGCGACGGGATCGTCCGGCAGCTCGTGGGTCTGCTCGTCCGCCACCATCTGCAGCCGATGCTCGATGCCGCGCAGGTAGATGTAACTGGCGGAAAGATCATCTCGCACATTCGTTTTGATCCAGCCGCGTTCAGCCAACCGTTCGAGCGCTGAAAGCGTCGCTGGCGTTCGCAGGTCCTGCTGACGCCCGCCGGCGATGAGCTGCTGAGTTTGCGCGAAGAACTCGATTTCGCGAATACCTCCGCGGCCGAGCTTGATGTTATGGCCGGCAACACCGATTTCGCCGAAACCACGATGCGCGTGAATCTGCCGCTTCATCGCGTGAATATCGGCAATAGCTGCGAAATCGAGATACTTGCGCCAGATGAACGGAGATAACTCAGCCAGCAGAGATTTGCCGGTAGCAACGTCGCCAGCCACAGGACGCGCCTTGATCATCGCCGCGCGTTCCCAGTTCTGGCCAAAGCTTTCGTAGTAGACGAGCGCCGCATCCGTTGAGAGCGTAATCTGGGTCGCGCCGGGATCGGGCCTCAGCCGCAGATCCGTCCGGAAGACATATCCATCGCCCGTGCGCTCCTGAAGAATACGCACGAGTTCTCGCGTCAAACGAACGAAGAACGGCTGTGGTTCAAGCCCGTCGCGTAAGCTCAGCCGCGCCGCTTCATAAAAGACAATCAGATCGATATCGCTGGAATAAT
>JAEYYQ010000514.1 GCA_023428365.1 Pseudomonadota bacterium
CAATGGCGAGGTCATTCCGGCCGGACCTCTGCGGGCACCGCTTGCGTTTCAGCTCGACGCCGTCGATGCGGTGCTGGTCAATCATCCGCCAGCCGTAGCCGACACCCCGGCATCGGAAATCACAGCCTGGCTGAAGCAGAATTTCCACGGCCCGGTTCTCGAAGCCCACACGCGGCCCGAGGAAGATACGGACTGGGTTGCGGCACAGCGAGTTGTGGCCTTCGCCGGGATTGCCAATCCCCAACGCTTCTTCAATTTGCTGCACTCCCTCGGCGCCGAGATCGCGGCTACAGTGACCTTGCCCGACCACCATGCCTTCGCCGAACGCGATGCCGAGCGCATTCTCGCCCTGGCTCGCGACCATGATGCCTTACCGGTGACGACCGAAAAAGACCGCGTGCGCCTTTGGGGAGTGTCCGGCCAGCGCGGTGAACTTTGGCAGCAGAGTCGCGCGGTCGGCATCAGGCTGATCCCCGACGAACGCGATGCCGGACGGCTTGGAGCGCTGTTGAGTTCAGCCATCTCAGCTCACTCGACCGCCCGGTAGCAGCTCATGACGCCAACACCCCGCTTTGTCAGTTCAGGCAGTGTGGGGCTGGTCCTGCTGCACGTTGTCTTCGGCATCTGCTTCCTGATGGGAATGTCGGCCCTGACGACCGGCGCCTCACTGCTCTGGTTCGGCGAGGTCAACCGGATCGGAGCCGGTGCGGCAGTCGGCCTGGGCCTCGTGCTGATCACTGCAAGCGTCGTCTTCTTCCGCTTCGTCTACATCACGGGACCGCGCGCTCGCACGCATCGCAAGCAGGCGCGCGCTCTGCACCCCAACCGACCCTGGATGGAGCGGCAGAATTGGGCGGCCCGCAGGGTGGTTTACTCGGATGCATCGGCAGCCATCTTTTCATGGATTTGGGTGGTCGGCTGGTGCAGCGGCATCGGTCTGATCGTTGCTATCAACATCGATCGAATCCGTCTGGCTTTATCGGAATCGTGGGTGGATGGATTGCTCGCCTTGGCCTTCGCCGGAGCGACCCTGATCGCCTTGCGAATAGCAATCAAGGCAACGTTGGCCTGGTGGCGGTTCGGCAGATCGACGCTTCGCATCGACACCCTGCCTGGCTACATCGGAGATCGCTTTCGCGGCCGGTTGCAGACGAGGCTGCGTCCCGCGCCACGTGAAAGCCTGAAGATCGACCTCGTCTGCGAACGTGTCCGCTGGGTGGAAACAGGTTCCGGCTCGAAGAAGAAACGCCGGCTCGAAGCGCGCACTCTGAGCGAAACCTCGACGTCCTTTGATGCCCGTCGGTTGTTCACGGGCCGCGACGGCGTCAGCGTACCGATCGACATTGCGATCCCGCCCAGCTTGCCGGAATCGTTCGTCGATGACCGCGGCAACGGCGTCCGCTGGCGGCTGTCCGTCGGCGCCACCAGCAAGGACAACGCACCGTTCGGATGCAGCTTTGAAATTCCCGTGTATGACCGGCGCCGCTCCGCAAGTGATCGGCGACAAGGATACCCGCCTACATCCTGATCCGCGCCGCCGTCGGATCGTAAAGCGGCTTGACGCTGGCAATCGCAGGGAACTGCCGGCCGGCAATCTCGATCGACCATTGCGAACCCAACAACTCCTCAACGGTCTCTGATTCCTGCACCGGCACATACCCTAGCCCGATAGCCGCGCCGAGATGGTGCCCGTAGTTCCCCGAGGTCAGATGTCCAACGATCTTGCCGTCCCGCAAAACCGGCTCGTTGTGGTAGAGCAGCGGTTCGGCATCCTTGAGCTGGAATTGCAGCAGGCGCTTCGTCAGCCCCGACTGGCGCTTCGCCAGAACGGCCTCGCGCCCGATGAAATCGCCAAACCGGCCTGCGGTCTTGTCCACCTTGACCGCGAAGCCCAGACCAGCCTCCAGCGCATTGTCCTCAGGCCCGATGTCATGGCCGAAATGACGGTAGGCCTTCTCGATCCGGCAACTGTCGAGAACGTGCATTCCGCACAGCCGCAGGCCCGTTCCGTCAGCCCGGGCCATGATCGTGTCGAAGACATGCCGGGTCATATCGACGGGGACATACAGCTCCCATCCCAGTTCGCCGACGTAGGTAACACGGTGGGCACGGGCCAGCCCCATGCCGATCTCCACCGTCTTGGCCGTGGCAAACGGGAACGCCTCATTCGACAGATCAGCATCGACCAGCGGCGCGAGTAGTTCGCGCGACTTCGGACCCATGATTGCGAGACAGGCTTCGCCGGATGTCACATCGGTTGCGATGCAATGTGCATCGTCCGGAATATGCCGTTTCAGCCAATTGAGATCGCGCGGCACCGTCCCGGAGGACGTGATCACCAGAAACTCCGTCTCCGACAGGCGCGTAACGGTCAGATCGGCTTCGATCCCACCTTTACCGTTGAGCCACTGCGTGTAGACGATCCGCCCCGGTTCGACCGCGACGTCATTGGCGCAAATGCGTTGCAAGACGGCTTCCGCGTCGCGCCCCTCGACGCGAATCTTGCCGAACGGCGACAGGTCGAACATGCCGACACCCGTCCGGACGGCGTTGTGCTCTGCAGCGGCGTAGTCGAACCAGTTCTGTCGCTTCCAGCTGTAGCGATACTTCGGCGTCTCGCCGCGGGCCTTGGCATCGTCCGGCAGATACCAGAACGGCCGCTCCCATCCAACCGCCTCGCCGAAGCAGGCGCCGTGCGCGGCATGACGCTCGTGCAGCGGGAGATGGCGCACGTTGCGCGCGGATTCATAGTGGCGATACGGGAAATGATCGGCGTACAGCAGGCCCAGCGTCTCGGTGACGCGATTGACCAGATACGTCTTATTTCCCTGGAAGCCGAACATGCGCCGGATGTCGACATCGCCCATGTCGTAGGGCGGATCGCCGTCGACCATCCAATGTGCGAGCGCCATCCCGGCACCGCCCGCCGACTGGATGCCGATCGAGTTGAAGCCGGCCGCGACGTAGAAATTCGACAGCTCCGGTGCTTCGCCAAGCAGATAGCGATCATCCGGCGTGAAGCTCTCCGGGCCATTGAAGAACGTGTGAATGCCGGTCTTCGCCAACAGCGGCACGCGCGCCATGGCCTTTTCCAGTTCCGGCCCCACATGCTCCCAATCGTCCGGCAGCGTCAGGAACTCCGAATCCTCCGGAATGCCGCTCACACCCCACGGCTTCGACTTCGGCTCGAAGAAGCCGAGCAGCAGCTTGCCCGCATCCTCCTTGTAATAGGCGCACTCGTCCGGCACGCGCAGCACCGGCAGGTTTTTGGGAATGTCGGAACTCGGTTCGGTGACGACGTAGAAATGCTCGCACGCCTGCAGCGGAACATTGACGCCCGCCATACGGCCGATCTCGCGTCCCCACATACCAGCGCAATTGACGACGTACTCGGCACGGATCGCACCACGGTCTGTCTCGACGCCGGAGACGCGGCCTTTGTCCTTGGTCACCCCCGTGACGCTGACGCCTTCGTAGATCTTCACGCCCCGCTGGCGCGCACCCTTGGCCAGCGCCAGTGCAATGTTGGTCGGGTCAGCCTGCCCGTCCGTCGGCATAAAGACGCCTCCGACGACACCATTCAAATCAATCAGCGGGTGCTTGTCGCGGCATTCGGCGGGCGACAGCATGTGCGCCTCAAGGCCGAAGGTCTTGGCCATCGAGGCACCGCGCGCGAACTCCTCGTGCCGGTGCTCCGACAAGGCCAGACCGAGCGAACCATTATGACGATAGCCGATCGCGATGCCGGTCTCGGCTTCGAGGCTGTGATACAGCTCGGCTGAATACTTCGCGAGCTTGGTCAGGTTCATCGTGGCCCGGAGCTGACCGATGAGACCGGC
>JAEYYQ010000599.1 GCA_023428365.1 Pseudomonadota bacterium
CCTTCGGGCTGATCCCTCTGTTCCGCGATCCCGCCCTGGTCATGAAGGCGGAGCTGATGCGCATCCCGTTCTATGGCTGGTTCTCGCGCAAATTCGGCATGATCCCGATCCGTCGGGAAACCGGCCCATCCGCCTTGCGCGAGATGCTGCGCGAAGCGCGCGAGCGTGCTGCCGATGGACGCGAGATTCTGCTTTTCCCGGAAGGCACCCGCCGGGCTCCCGGCGCTCCGCCGGACTATAAGTCGGGTTTGGCCCTTCTCTACGACGGTTTGAACCTGCCCTGCGTCCCCCTCGCGCTGAACTCCGGGCTATTTTGGCCACGACGTCAGCTGATGCGTTATCCGGGCACGATCATCGTCGAGTTCCTTGAACCGATCCCGGCCGGCGTGCCGCGGGCAACATTCAAGAAGACGCTCGAAGAGCGCATCGAGACAGCATGCGCCCGCCTGATCGAAGAGACAGCTTCAGCTCCCAACGCGCCTCCGGCGGCCGTTATCATTGCGAATACAGACAGAGAACTTTTGAAGAACAAAAGTTGACGGGAGCGCTGCCGGTCCTTAAATTATGGGCATTCCAGTGGAGTACGGAATGCACCCCGATCCCTTCAAGATCAGCCCGATCTCCGAGCACGTCTGGCGCGAGAAGTATCGCCTGAAGGCGCCTGATGGCGAACCGGTCGACCGCACGATCGAAGACACGTGGCGCAGGATCGCGGTAGCCGCGGCGTCTGTCGAAAAGGGCGGCAAGAAGGTCCGCGAGCGGTGGGCCGAGCGCTACTATGCCGAACTGGCTGATTTCGGATTTCTACCGGCGGGGCGCATCATCGCGGGCGCGGGCAGCAATCGGCAAGTTACGCTGTTCAACTGTTTCGTGATGGGGCGCATCGAAGACGACCTCGGCTCGATTTTCGAGAACGTCAAGGAAGCTGCCTTGACCATGCAGCAGGGCGGTGGAATCGGCCACGATTTCTCGACCCTTCGTCCCAAAGGCGCGCTGGTACGCAGCATCGGTTCGGATGCCTCGGGGCCCGTCAGCTTCATGGATGTCTGGGATTCCATGTGCCGGACGATCATGTCGGCCGGCGCGCGCCGCGGCGCCATTATGGCGACGCTCAGATGCGATCACCCCGATATCGAGGAATTCATCGCGGTGAAGGCCGACGCCGTGCGGCTGCGCAACTTCAATCTGTCGGTGCTCGTGACCGATGCCTTCATCCGCGCCGTCCGCGAGAACAAACAATGGGATCTGATCTTCGACGGCCGCGTGGTTCGAACGCTTAAAGCCCGCGATTTGTGGGAGCGCATCATGCGCGCCACTTACGAGTTCGCTGAGCCCGGCGTCATCTTCATCGACCGCATCAACGACACCAACAACCTCGCCTATTGCGAGGAAATCCACGCAACAAACCCCTGTGGCGAGCAGCCACTGCCCGCCCATGGCGCATGCCTTCTCGGGTCGATCAATCTGGCGCGGCTGGTCGCTCACCCATTCGAAGCCGGAGCAGACATCGACCTCGCGCGGCTTGAAGAGCGCGTGCGGATCGCGGTGCGCATGCTCGATGCCATCATTGACGTTTCAAACTATCCGCTGGACGCCCAGCGCGCAGAGGCAAAAGCCAAGCGGCGCATCGGACTTGGCGTTACCGGACTGGCCGACGCGTTGATCTTCGCCGGCGCATCCTACGGCTCGAAGCGAGCTTTGGAACTCTCGGAAACCTGGATGGCACAGGTCCAGCGTGCCGCCTACGCCACCAGCTCAGAACTCGCCGCCGAGAAGGGAAGTTTCCCGCTTTTCGACGCCGAGAAATTCATGGCTCGGCCGAATGTCGCGCGGCTGCCTGCCGATGTCCGCCATGCCATTGCCAGCCGCGGCATCCGAAATGGTTGCCTGACGTCGATCGCGCCCACCGGCACGATCTCGCTGTTAGCCGGCAACGTGTCGAGCGGCGTTGAGCCGGTGTTCGACTTCACCTATCGGCGGCGTCTTCTGGAAAAGGACGGCAGCCATCGCGAGATGGTCGTGGAAGACTACGCCCATACGCTGTTCCGCGCACGATTCGGCAACGCGGCGCCGCTGCCCGAAACGTTTGTGACCACCGCCGATCTGCCGCCGTCGGCTCACCTGCAGATGCAGGCCGCTTTGCAACGTCATGTCGACAGCTCCATTTCGAAGACGATCAATTGCCCAGCCAGCATGACGTTCGAGGATTTCCAGAACATCTATCTCAATGCCTATGACCTCGGCTTGAAAGGCTGCACGACGTTCCGGCCGAACTCCGTGACGGGATCGGTGCTTTCCAGCGAGCAGCCCGCCCCAGCGCCAGAAGTTGCAGCCACGACCGAGGCACGACGTGAAAGAAGGCCTAATGCCGATCTGCCTCGGCCAGTCCCTGCCCGGAATTCGGAGGACAGTGCCGTTGTCTACATGGCCAAACCGCTTGAGCGAGAGACGGCTCTGGCCGGATACACATACAAACTGAAGTGGCCAGACAGCGATCACGCCATCTACATCACCATCAATGATATCGAGCATGACGGGCGCAGCCGTCCATTCGAGATCTTCATCAACACGCGCAACCTCGAACACTATGCCTGGACCGTGGCTCTCACCCGGATGATCAGCGCCGTATTCCGGCGCGGCGGCGATGTCAGCTTTGTCGTGGAGGAGCTGAAGGCGGTTTTCGATCCGCAGGGTGGTCAATGGATGGGGGGCCGCTACGTGCCGAGCCTGCTGGCTGCGATCGGCAGCGTCATCGAAACGCACATGGTCCGCACGGGCTTTTTACAGAGAGGCGCGGAGAACACCGGACAGGTGATGGAGGCGGTGCAAGCTGCATCTGAGACAGACCGCGGGCCTGCCCTCACCGCTGCTTCAATTCCGCGCACCCGATCCTGCCCGCGCTGTTCGTCGCTGGCATTTGTCCGAGAGGAAGGCTGCTGGGTCTGTCGGGATTGCGGCTTTTCCCGATGTGGTTGATCGGAAAGCAAATTCAGCCCGAATCGGGCACACCGCTCCGAAAATTCAGCTTGAACTGAAGCCAAACAGCAACACCCAGTTGGCGATGTTCCAATGGTTAATGGCTTGTCCACAGCTTGTGGTGCGACACGGCACCGCAAGTCAATGGAATTGTTCTATTGTAGCACACAGGCGCATTCGGGGTTCACGCTGCTGTTAAATATCCGCGCTTCGGCCCTGATTCCGCTGGAAATATACCTAACGTTCACGAGCGTCCGGCGACATACGGCAGAGTAGATGCCGAAGGGTCTGTAAGATGAGTGCGCGTATCGTTGAGTTGTCACGTGGCGCTGCTGCCCGCTCCGCCAGGCAGGCTGGGATCGATCCCACCACGCTGAGCGAGACGGAGGAACACGAATTCAGGTTTTGGACCGGCTCATCCGGCCAAAGCTACGTGCATTCGGTGTTCAGCCTGATTGGCTGCCCCGAGCTTCCTTCTGTTGTCTATGCCCTTTTTCATTCCGACTCGGACGGCAATCGCACGGTCTTGCGCGTCGGCCGCGTCGAACATGATTGCCCCTCACTGAACCTTGCTGAAGTTCGCCACCGTGGCGCACAGCTTGGCGCAAACGAGGTGCATGTCCACTTCCTGGCCGGAAGCGAACGGCAGCGCCGCCTCGTTGAGCTCGATATCCGCTCCGCGCACTTCGCCGAGCTTGGTGAGGAAAGCCCGTCCTGGTGGCAGCACTAAGCTCCCACCTCTCGCCTTAACTTTCGCGAGCTGCCCAAGCTGAGATCTGCCGACGGTAGATAAACCGCCGGCGTTCCAGTGGTTTCAATCGCCGCGCGTCTACCGGCTGACGGCAGCAAACGTTCAGCAGCGCCGCCGACGTATGCCGCCCGCGCTCGCCAGACTCACCGCGCGAAAAATGGCCGCCAATGATCGTCAGAAGCCGCTTCAGCTCCGGTTCCTGGATGCCGAGTTCGCTGAGGTGGGCCAGCGTGTTGACGAGATAATCCAGATTTGGACCTGAGATGCCGCAGGCCCCACGGATCAGATAAGCCTGGCTCGCGAGCCCCAATCGCCCCGTGTAGCTGGGATGGCAGCGCTCCACGATGTGGGCCAGCGCAAACACTTCCTGCCGTGGCGCAGGACCTTCGAGCGTCACCGGGGCGAGAACATCGCGATATACGCCGTTGATCTGTTCCCGCTCAGCCAGATAGGCCAGCGTCGCACGCCGCCGCTCCGAAGCAACGCGGAACGCCAGACCGTGGCACGTTCCTCCGCGATCCAGCCCTAAAACCAGACCCGGGCGTGCCGCCGTGCCCCGATGATGCGTGGAGTAGATGCAGAAGCAGCGGCGGTAACCGACGAGAGTTGCGCGTCGGGCTTCCTCGAAAACGAAACCCGGCTTCCACATCAGGGAGCCGTAGCCGAACACCCAAAGATCCGCAGCTTCAGTCCTCGGCGACGTATCCCTCACGGTTTGGCAGCGCCTCCGACACTGGGCAAGGCTTGGCCCTGCTGCCTCCCGAAGTCGGGCGCAGCCGTATCCTGGCCAGCCTGGATAATCCCACGCCGGATCGCGCGCGCTTCAGCAAAGAGCTGAAACAGCTTGTCGCCCTCGCCGAAACGGATCGCCCTCTGCAGCGCCGTGAGATCCTCCGAGAAGCGGCCCAGCATTTCCAGCACCGCTTCCTTGTTATTGAGGAATACATCGCGCCACATGGTGGGATCAGAGGACGCGATGCGTGTGAAGTCGCGGAAGCCACCAGCCGAGAACTTGATGACCTCGCTGTCGGTCACGCGCTCCAGATGGGCGGCCGTATTGACGATATTGTAGGCGATGAGATGCGGAACGTGGCTGGTGATAGCCAGCACAAGATCATGATGATCAGGCGTCATGATCTCGACGTTCGAGCCCATTTCCTGCCAGAGCCGCTGCAGCCGCGCGACAGCCGCGGGGTCGGAGTCCGGTAGCGGCGTAAGAATGCACCAGCGGTTGTCAAACAACTCCGCGAAACCCGCCTCGGGTCCGGAATGCTCGGTGCCTGCAATCGGATGTCCGGGGATGAAATGAACGCCCGGCGGCACGTGCGGACCGACGTCGCGCACCACCGCACTCTTGACGGAGCCGACATCCGTGAGGATGGCACCCCGCTTGAGGCTGCCGCCGATCCGCTGCGCAATGGCGCCATAAGCGCCTACCGGAGCGCACAGAATAACCAAATCCGCGCCGTCAACGGCATCAGCAGGATTTTCATACGCCGCTTCAACGAGACCCAGCCGCATGGCGATGTCCCGCGTTTCCGCCGTTCGCGCACTGCCGACAATCGAATGAGCCAGTCCGCCGCGACGCATGGCGTGGCTGATCGACGAGCCGATAAGCCCGATCCCAATCAGCGCAACACGCTCGAACAATGGAGCCGTCATCGTCCCGATCCGCTCATGAAGTCCTGCAGCGCCGCCACGGCTGCTTTGTTCTCGGCCTCGGTGCCGACGGTGATCCGCAAAGCTCCGGGCAGTCCGTAGGCTCCCATTTTGCGGCCGATGACCCCGCGCGAGCGGAGAAATTCATCGGCAGCATTGGCATCACGCCCCGGCTCTTTCGAGAAATGAATCAGCACGAAGTTGCCGACGCTCGGCGTCACTTCAATCCCGAGCCGTTCCATCTCCGCCGTCAGCCAGGGGAGCCACGTCTCATTGTGCGCAACCGACTTTTCAGCGTGGCCACGGTCTTCCATGGCAGCGATGCCGGCCGAGATGGCCGGTGCGGTCACATTGAACGGTCCGCGAATGCGGTTCAACGCATCGGCAATAGCGGCCGGGCAATACGCCCAACCGAGGCGCAGCGCGGCCAAGCCATGGATTTTCGAGAACGTCCGCGTCATCACGGTGTTCTCGGTCGTGGCGACAAGTTCGAGCCCCGCCTCGTAGTCGTTGCGGCGGACATATTCGCAATAGGCCGCATCCAGCACGAGTAAGATGTGGCTCGGCAATCCCTCACGCAGACGGCGCACCTCATCGAAGGGGATATATGTGCCGGTCGGATTATTCGGATTGGCGATGAACACCATCTTGGTGCGCGGCGTGACCCGAGCCAGGATCGCATCGACGTCGGTGCGCAGGTTCTTCTCGGGCGCAACCACCGGAGTCGCCCCGCAGCCAAGCGTCACGATGCGGTAAACCAGGAAGCCGTGTTCGGTAAAAATCGCCTCATCACCCGGCCCGAGATAGGCATGGCCGAGGAGGTTGAGAAGCTCGTCGGAGCCTGCTCCGCAAACGATCCTGTCCGGATTGAGCCCATAGGCGCGGCCGATGGCTTGGCGCAAACCGCTTGCGCTCCCGTCCGGATAACGCTCCAGGCTGCTGGCACACGCCTGAAAGGCGGCCACAGCCGCGGGGCTCGGACCGAGCGGATTTTCATTCGACGACAGCTTGACCGGCTTCACGCCGCCCGGAACCGTACTTCCGCCCGGCACATAGGCCTCGATCTCCAATACGCCCGGCTTCGGGGTCGGCAATGCATTGCTCATGACAGTTCCGGTCAAAGGCTATGGAAACACGGCCAGATTGATAGGCTTGCCGACGGGTGAAATCAAACAAACGATTGT
>JAEYYQ010000036.1 GCA_023428365.1 Pseudomonadota bacterium
GGACTTGCGAATGCGCTCCAGGGCTGGCGGAACGAGCGCCCCAGGCCGCTCCTTGATGGGCTCCGCGCCGCGCGTGATCTTGTCGTAAAGGTTCGGCTCTATCGTTCCCGCGATCTCGCCGTAGCCACCACGCACGTAGAGCCTGACTTCGTCCGGCACCGTGTCATAGCGCTGGCGGCCCTTGTCGCGGCCGACCACGTTGAGAACGGCCTGCGTAACAATGTACTGCGCGAACGGACTGACGACGATCGGATAACCGAGATCCTCGCGAACGTGCCAGGCCTCTTCCAGGATCTCCTCAAGGCGACCTTTCAGGCCCATGGTTTCGAGCTGATAGGCGAGGTTCGACACCATCCCGCCCGGGCATTGATGCTGGAAATGAAATTCGTCGTATTCGTTCGGCGTGCCGACCGGCTTATCTTCCTTCTCCGCGATATATGCCAGCCGCTCCGCCACTTCGCGGACCAGGGCCAGATCGATACTCACGTCATGTCCGCGACGGCGCAGATTTGCGACCACGCGCTCCGTCGGTGAGTGAGACACACCATTGGCCAGCGTCGACGTGGCCGTATGCACGACATCGACTCCGTGCGTCACCGCCTGCAACACGACATAAGGTGCGAGCCCCGAATTGCAGTGTGTATGGATCTGCAGAGGCCGGTCGCCCAGGACACGTTTTACAGCGGGAACGAGCGTCGCGACGCGCTCTGGCGTGAGCAGCCCGCTCGCATCTTTCAGAAATACGGCATCGACACCGAGGCGGATCAGATCCTTGGTTTTGCGTACGTAATAATCGTCCGTGTGCACCGGGCTGTGCGTGAACACCAGCCCGCCTGCCACATACATGCCGTGACGCTTCCCGGCTTTGATCGGGATTTCGAGATTGCGCATGTCATTGAGCGCGTCATACGGCGTGTGATAGCGCATACCGTTTGCAACGAAACGCTCCGCCGCCAATTCAACAACGTCGTCTGCGAAAAACTCGAACGTAAACAGGCTTTGCCCGCGCGTATGAATGATGAGCGGCGTATTCGTGACCCATGATGACAGAATACGCATCCGCTCCCACGGGTCCTCGCGCAGGTAACGCACGCATACATCGAACACCGCGCCGCCGACGAGATCGATCGCCTCGAAGCCTGCCCGATCGAGACGCGGCGCCAACTCGCGCATCATGCCCGTGGTCATCCGCGTCGCCCAAAGGCACTGGTGCGCGTCACGCAACGTCACATCTATCAGGCGGATAGGCGCGCGATCAGGCATTGGCAAAATCCGTCTCGACCCAGCGGGTGTGCACTGAACCATCAATAAAAGCGGGATGCGCCAGAACCTGGCGATGGAAATCGAGCGTCGTAGCTATCCCGTCGACTTCGAAAGCATCGAGTGCGAAACGCGCCCGCGCGATCGCTGCGTTGCGGTCTTCGCCGACGACGATCAATTTGCCGAGCAGCGAATCGTAATAGGTCGGCACCGCATAACCGCGAGACACATGGCTGTCGAACCGCACGCCCGGCATACGCGGTGGCCGCCACTTGGACAGCGTGCCGGGCGTCGGCATGAACCCGCGGCTGGGATCTTCCGCGTTGATGCGAAATTCGATCGCGTGGCCTTGCGTCGTGACGCTATCTTGGGAAAATGACAGCCGCTCACCGGCCGCGACCCGCAGTTGCTCCGCAACGAGATCTATCCCCGTCAGCATTTCCGTCACCGGATGCTCGACCTGGATGCGGGTATTCATCTCGATGAAATAAAATTCGCCACGGCTGACGTCGTATATGAACTCGACCGTTCCAGCTCCAACGTAACTAATGCCTTCCGTGAGCTTCACCGCAGCATCGCAAATAGCCTGACGCGTCTCAGCGTCGAGGACCGGCGAAGGACCTTCCTCGATCAGCTTCTGATGACGGCGCTGCACACTGCAATCGCGCTCCCACAAGTGGACCGCGCGGCCGTGTTTGTCGCCGAACACCTGCACTTCGATATGGCGGACCTTGGGGACGAAGCGTTCGAGATAGATGCCGCCATCCCCGAACGCCGCCTGAGCCTCGCCGCTCGCTTGTGTGAAGAGTGCAGCGAACGAACCGGCATCGGGCGCCACCCGCATGCCGCGTCCGCCACCACCAGCCAGCGCCTTGAGAAGTACCGGATAGCCAACCATCTCGGCAATTTCCGCTGCCGCCGCGACGTCCGTAAAGGCGCCATCAGAACCCGGCACCAGCGGCACGCCAAACCGTTTTGCAGTACGGCGCGCCTCGGCCTTGTCGCCCATGGTCACTATGGATTGCGCAGACGGGCCGACAAACGTGATATTTTCGGCCTCGCACTTGGCCGCGAACTCGGCGCGCTCGGACAAAAACCCATAGCCCGGATGCAACGCGTCGCATCCCGTCGCGACGGCGGCCTGAAGGATCGCCGACATGTCGAGATAGCTCTTGGCCGCGGACGTCGCACCGATACAGACTGCCTGATCGGCAGCCCAAATATGTGCGCAATTGTCATCAGCCTGGGAATAGACCGCCACCGTTTCGAGATTCAGCTTCCGGCACGCGCGGATTATCCGCAGTGCGATCTCTCCGCGATTGGCGACCAGAACTCGCTTCAACGTGGGCCTCTTGAGGGTGCGAACCGCGAGCGACCCGACAATCTGACATCGCATCGTCTCATATTTCAAGCCTTTTCATCTCAATATTCGATACTGTAGGCTAGATGACAGGCTGAAATTGGAAGTTCTGCGCGTCGCTGACCGCAGACTGATAGATGATGGCTAAAGCCGCACTCAGAAACGGCGAATGCCGCGAGGGAAGAATATGCGCGAGGAAGCCGACCCTCTGTTCGATGTGAGAGGACTTGCCATTGTCGTTGCCGGCGGCGCTGGTGGCCTCGGCGCTCCGCTCGCTCACGCTTTGGCTGAACGTGGCGCGCGCGTGATCGTCGCTGACATCGACGCAACCCGCGCCCAGACTGTAGCGCGCGAACTCGGTGCGAACGGCGCTAAGGCTTTCGGCGTCGGCCTCGACGTCATGGATGGCACATCTTGTGCCACAGCGCTGGATGCTGCTGTTCAACGATGGGGGCGTGTGGACGGACTGATCAATGCCAGTGGCATCTATCGCGTCGGACCTGCGCTGGAACTCGATGACGTTGAGTGGCAGCGCACACTCGATATCAACGTGACCGGAGCGTTTCGTTTGGCGCGTGAAGCCGGGCGCATCATGACCCGCCAGCGCAGCGGCAGCATCGTGACCATCGCATCGGTTTCAAGCGCCGTCGCAAATCCGAACTATGCTGCTTACGCTGCAAGCAAGGCGGCTGCCGCGCATCTCACGCGCGTGCTTGCTGTCGAGTGGGCAGCCAGTGGCGTGCGCGTCAATGCAATCGGCCCAGCCGTCACCCCTACGCCTCTCGCCGCTCCCATCCTTGAAAACGAGCAAACGCGCACGGGCGCCCTGTCGCGCATTCCCATGAAGCGCTTCGGCACGCCGGAGGATTTGCTCGCAGCAACGATCTATCTGCTATCGCCGGGGAGCAGCTTTATGACCGGCCAGATCCTTTACATCGACGGTGGCCGCACGATCAGCTGACGTCGGACGACCCTCTGGCCTCCCGCACGTAACACGCTGCAGCTTTTGTTGATCTGCGTCGGCCATGATTTCGCCCGCAATCTCCTCAAGTTTACCGCCGCAGCGGGGACTAAAGACCTTCACAGTATGGGCATCGAGGGGGTCATCATGTCCGCGCGCGTCTCGGGATCGCATACGCAGCGACCGTCGAATGGTGGGTTCAACGCTCATCGTTATGCAGCTTTCGCAGAACTTTCGGCTGGCGAGCGTGTTTGCAAGCCAGTCGCCCGCCGCAGCAGCAAAGCGCTGATGCGTGGCGCTTTCCTCTCGACAATCGTCCTCGGTGGAGGGTGGTTCCTGGCAGGAGATCAAATAACATTCTCGGGGCTACAGCAGACAGTGATCGCTGCCGTATCGCCCTTTCTCGATCGTCAGAATTCAGAGCCATCCGAGCCCATCGCCAATGCCGCGATGTTCGTTTCTGAGCCAGTTCCGGAACGCATTGTTCAGGACGCTCCGACCATTGCTTCGGATCAATCCGCTAACGCACGAATGCCTCAGCAGATTAACGATCCGGTCCTGACAACGGCAGCATTGCCGGATAATTCCAGCGACGACGGCGCATCGCCGTCCACGCCCGAGCGACTGCCGCCACCCGAAGCCGATCCCTCGGATCCTTATGAAACCCGTGCCCTGTCCGTTGGTCTGCACCCTGGCCTGTCGCGCGCGCTGCTGACACAGCTTTCCGCAGCAGACTATCGCAACGCCGGGATCGCCATCCGCAAGGCGCTTACCGAAACTCCAGACGACGGAACCTTCATCTGGCCGCGCCAGCGCAAACCGGAGCTGGCGCTATTCCGCGTCCAGTTCGTTGCGGGCGCGGCGCCAACGTGCCGGCGCTATGTCGTGACCGTTGCCAAGGACGGATGGTCTACGACGGCGCTGCCTATGGAGAAATGCGGGGCCGAGATCACCCAGGCGCCTTTGAAGAAAACGGCCTCGCGTTAAGCGCAATCGACGCTCGGTACTCAGGGCTTTGCCTCATCAGGCAAAGCCCTGCCGAACCGCGAAACCGCATCGCCCTATTCGAGCAGCAATTGCGGCAGCCAAAGAACGGTCGCGGGAAACACCGTGATGATAAAGAGCACCACCACACCGGCGACGAAGAACGGACCCAGTTCCCTCACCTCTTCCTCGAGTTTTACGTTGGCGAAATTCGCACAAATGTAGAGCAAGATGCCAACCGGCGGCGTGATCAGCCCGAGACAGAGGTTAAAGACAAGCACGACGCCGAAATGGACCAGATCAATGCCGACCGCGCTCACAACAGGCACCAGCACCGGAATGAGAATCAACATTGCCGGCAGTGGCTCAAGGAAGATGCCGATGATCAACAGCAACAGGTTGATCAGCATCAGGATCACGAGTGGATCACTGGACACCGACGCAATGGCATTCGCCAGCTGCATCGTCATCCCTGATACCGCGAGAAGCCAACCGAACCCTGCGGACAAAGCGATGATGAACATCACGAGCGCAGTATCCAGCGAGGTCTGCACCAGCATCGGCCACAGATCGCGAATACGGAGTTGCCGATAGATGAAGAAGCCCACGAGCATGGCGTAGACGACAGCAACCGTCGCGCTTTCCGTCACGGTAACAACGCCGCCAGTCACGCCGACAATGATGATGACAGGCATCAGCAGCGCCGGAATTGCTGGCAATGCCAATCGCGGGATTTGACGCAACGGCACGCGCTCAGTGGTAGGGTAATTGCGGCGTACGGATACAATGTAAGCGCCAATCATCAGTGCAATTCCGAGCAATATTCCCGGAATGATTCCGCCAAGGAACAAGGCGATAATCGAAACGCCCTTTCCGACGGAAAGTCCATAAATGACGAGTGGGATTGACGGCGGAATGATCGGTCCATTCACGCAGGCCGATGCCATCAGTGCCGCAGCGAAGCCGCCGCTGTAGCCTTGTTTCTTCATGGCGGGGATCAGCGTCTTGCCGAGTGCGGAGGCATCCGCTGCGGCTGAACCCGAGAGGCCTGAGAAAATCATTGCTGCCGTGACGGAGGTCAGCGCCAGGCCTCCACGGAAGCGGCCAACCATCGCCATCGCCAGATCGATGATGCGATTTGTAATCCCGCCGACGTTCATGAGATTCCCGGCGAGAATAAAGAATGGAATCGCAAGCAGCGCGTAAGAGTCGGCGCCGACGAGCGTGCGCTGCGCCAGCAACGTCATCGGCAGCGATCCTTGCCACCAGATGGCCAGGATCGTCGCCAGACCCATCGCGAAAGCAATCGGCACGGCACAGGCGAGAAGAAAGAAAAATGATCCGATCAGAAGCGCACTCATGTGTTGTCCGCTCCCTCAGAATTCGCCTGCGGAGCCGCTAGGCACCCGCTTCGTTGGATCAAGCATCTTCTCGACGAAGAACAGCATCATCATCGCGCAGGCGATCGGCGCCGAGGCATAATAGTATGCTGGCGTAATATCGAGCGCGCCGGTTGTGCTGGGAACAACGTCAATCGTCAGCTTCAGACTGAATATGAAGAGAATGACGATGAATGTGAGGTTCAGCGTCTCAATCATCCAGAATACGGTGTTATTGAACCGCTCCGGAAGCATACCAACGAAATAATCGACCGCGATATGCAGCTGTCTTCGGTACAGAACGGCAGCACCGATGAACACGATCCAGATGAAGAGCATGTTGGATACCTGCTCGATCCATGCGATCGGAGCATTGATGACGTACCGCCACCACACGGCTGCAAGAGTGATCAGAACAATCGCGGCCATCGCACCGCCGAGCACGAATTCGGCGATATTCGTTACGACATCGCATAGTCGTCCAAATGCTGTTTTCATGCTGGATTTCCATTCAGCAGGCGGCCCGAACTTCGAAGCCACGTTGAAAGGCTGCGCTCCCCTTGAATAGGTGCGCATATGGTACGGCTGCGGATCATTAGGCTGAGCAAAGTCACGGCTTGAATGCAGCGTACCAACCAGACTGGAATCGGGGCCACCGGAGTCTGGTGGCCCCTCTTACATTGCGGCGAGGACAACTCGCCCCTATCCGATCTGCGCGAAACGCTCGACCCACTTCTTTCCTGCCGGGAACTCTTCGACGAGCGTTTTGACTGTTGCAGCGAATGCGGGCTTATCGACCTCGCTGATGACAATCTTTTTCGCCCGTACATTTTCCAGCATGGTCTTGTCGTCAGCGAGTACTTTGGGCCGCATCTCGGCTTCGGTATCGCGGGCGGCCTGATCTATGGCCTTCTTCAGGTCAGCTGATAGCCCTTGATATGCGGCCTCCGACAGGAGCACGCAGTTGTCCTGCATCATGTGATCGGTCTGGGACAGATGCGTATTGGCGTCGAAAATGCCCGAATTGAAGGTGAGAGCAGTCGGGTTTTCCTGTCCATCGATGATCTTCGACTTCAGCGCCTGGAACACCTCCGGGAACGGTAGCGGCGTCGGGGATGCGCCGAACATTTCGAATGTACGCCGCCAGAGCGCGGTTTCGGGCACGCGGATCTTCAGGCCCTTCATGTCCGCGGGAGTCTTGACGACCTTGTTGCAGGACAGCTGCCGTGGCATCCGGGGGATTGCCGCGACAGGGCGCAGCTTCGCCGAAGTCGCAACGTCCTTGATGTATTCATCGCGAACCGTATCCCAGATGCGATCCTTGTGCGGCACATCCTTGAACAGATAGGGATGCGTCCACACCTCTGCCGGCCGATACCAGCCAGCCAGCAGGCCTTGGCCGGGTGAAGCAACATGCACAGCACCCTGCAGCATCGCCTCGATATGCTCGCGCTCACCACCCAGTGCACCACCATGATGATTGGTGATGACCAACTGCCCTTTGGTGAGTTCGGATACGCGCTTGGCAAAAACGTCGATCGAAATTGCAATGAAATCTGTCGGCGCAGTTGCGCTGGCCCCGATCCAGTTGATTGTCGCCGCACGCGCAATGCTCGGCATGGCGAGAAAAGCCCCTGCGCCCGACATGACTCCAAGCGCGCCGCGGCGGCTCAAGTGACCTGTGGCTTTCTTTG